>DATEIH010000166.1:0-2682 GCA_035279165.1 Candidatus Nitrosocosmicus sp.
GGGTTTTACTTCTTTCACAAAGAGGAGTTCTATGAGAAATAATTTCAATCTTTTCTACTAATCCTTGCTTTTCTAGCTCGTCTATTATTTTACTTCTCGCTTCCTTCACACGTAAATTGGAAAATATTCCGGCAAATTCTGTTGTTTTTCCATTCAAATCAATAGATCTAATTTCCATTAGACCCAATTCTCTGAATAATTGAACATCATTTAGATCACCATAACTACAAATCATTACTGCTCCAGATCCAAAGTTTTTGTTAGCAGAATTATGTGATCTTATTTTCACTTCTCTTTTGAAGATCGGAATTCTCAAAGTCTTTCCTTGCATTTCTTTATATCTCTCGTCATCTGGATTCACAATTATTGCCTGACATGCAAATAGGAGTTCCGGCCTGGTAGTGGCAATAACGATGAATTCATTATTATTCTCTAAGAAAAATTTTATGTAAACCAATTTGGTCTCAATATCGTCATATATGATTTCTGCATCTGCTATTGTAGTACCACAATCAATACAGTAGTTGTTTGGTCTATTTCCTAGATATACTAATCCCCTATTCCACATTTCAATAAATGTCGACTGGGTAAAAGCTCTAAAATCCGGAGAATCGGTCTGATATTTTTGTTTAAAATTCGCGCTTAAACCTAGGCTTTGGAGGATTTCTATAAATTCACTTTCAGTGTCGTCAAGAGTTTGCTTGCATAACTTCAAAAATTCTTTCCTTTCTGTATTTCTCATTCTGATCTTGTATTTTTTTTCTGTATGAATTTCTACAGGAATGCCATTACGATCCACACCAATCGGAAAAATAACTTTAAAGCCCATTAAGCGGGCAACTCTTGATATCATATCAATTTGTGAATAGTGAGCAGCTGCACCAATGTGCCACGGTCTTCCAGATGGATAAGGAGGAGGTGTATCGATTACAAAATATTTATCTTTACTCTGATTGGTTTCAACGTTCTCATAAACATTATTATCTTTCCATTCTTCAATGATCTTTTCCTCAATATCTGATGACCATATCTTTTCTGTAATCTTTGAACTCAACTTTTATTTTGTAATACTCATTTATTAATTAGTTATTAACCTTCCTAGTTTAGCCTCAATGAAAGTTCCGTACCAATGTACTAACTCTAAACAGAATTTTGAATAAAGTTTAATCGAATAATTTTAACCTAGCACCATTGAATTGATGTGAAAGTGTCAAAATTTTATTTAATCTTAGGTTTACCGGATATAAGAAAGAATATGGGCACCTTTATTGACTCCCTCGTATATATACACACCCAATGCCTGAACATTCTCAGGCATTTTATCTGCTAGCATTCTTATTATTTCTGTAGAAAGATTTTCTACAGTCGCCTCGCCTTCTAAAAGATAAGTTGTATACTTTGGGACTTTTAAATCAAAATATCCTTTTGGACCATCAAATTCAATAAAAAAGTGATCATTATCTTCCTTCTTTAGATATTTTCTATTAATAAAAAATTTGTGATCGATTTGATATAAAGCTTCTTTTATTAATTTTTTAGCCTCTGAGAAGTCGATCACTAGATTATTTTTCATTTCTCCTATAATTTCTACCATGACTGTAGACGTGTGACCATGAATTATTGAACACTTTTCGACCAGCGGTAAAATGTGAGCATAATCAAATGATAATGATGGGTCTTCGATAAATATGGAACCAACTTGCTTGCTTTCTTTGTCAAACAGGAAGATGTTCTGCATCTCATTAATTTTGCCTAGATAAGATGATTTCCCAACGGCAATCATGTTTACAAATGGGAATCTTTCCTGAATGATTCTAAATTCGTTCATGTCAGTATCATTTTCAATTATTTTAATGAACTTATCTCCAATTTTAAAATCTATACTTAATTTTGAATCATTTAAAACATTATCGTAATTATATTCTATTTCTAGAAAGTCCAATAGTTTTGAAATCGAATAGCCTGTTCTATTCTTAATTAATTTTTTGCTTTGACCTAAGTATTTCAGATCTTTATCCAAATCTATTTTTGTTTATCTTCTCTCTATTATAATTATTACAAATATATTCTGAGGCAACCCAAACGTAAAAGTGCTCATATCCGACGAATTAATTCGATATTTGTATTCTACGGTAGAAGAGTTCACAAAAAAATCTGATAAGGTTGTGATTGCATTTTCTGGAGGAGTTGATAGTTCTTTATTGGCAAAAATTTGTAAAGATCTGGATAAACAAGTCTATCTAGTGACAATTGGTTTTGCCAATTCCCATGACATTAAATTTTCTAAGTCTATTTCCAATTCTCTCTCTTTATCTTCCAATCACATAGCTTATGAAATCAAGGAAGAGGATGTCCTTGATGACATAAAGTTTGTAAATTCAAGACTTTCTTGTAATGTTCTTTCACACGTTGAAAACTGTATTGCTTTCTATCAGATTAGTAAAATCATAAAGTATCAAGAATTAGGGGATTCTTTCCTAACCGCTAATGGTTTTGATGAATTATTTTGTGGATATGATCGATATAGGTCATATTATCAAAATGGTGAGGAGTCAGTAACCACTTACATGGAAGAAAAGTTGACAAATGAAGATCACATGATGAGGGAAATTTCCAATGTGATAGCAGAACTAAAAATTAGTTCATACCAGCCATTTCTATCAAGATCCTTTGTTAAATATG
>DATEIH010000167.1:0-6075 GCA_035279165.1 Candidatus Nitrosocosmicus sp.
GGTGCAATTACAGTAGCAGTTCCAGTGCCCTGAGATATCGTAGGTTCAGATCCACTTGTAATAGCAGTAGCATTATCGGTATTTGGTTCGACAAATAATCTTGCTCTCATATCTTGATGAAGCATACCACAATATTCTCGACATTCAATTAGATATTCGCCTGTTTGGTCGAATACATTCCACATTGTATTAACTCTTCCAGGAACAGCGTCCATGAGCATAGCAAAATCAGGAATGCTAAAACTATGAACGACATCATTTGAAACTATCTCGAACCTGTAAGGGATCCCCTCCTTTACGTGAAGTTCGTTTATCTCTTGAGTGCCATCAGCATGTTCAAATGACCAAAACCATTGCTGACCAACCACTCTTACCGTCTCTGAGTTGGGCGGAGCATACTCCAGTGTATGCTCTATATTCCATGATTCTGCCCCCACCCAAATAAGGATCGCGGTAACGGCGCCTATATACACCCACTCAGGTGTACTGTGTCCCACTAAATTTGACCTCCAGTTTTATCAATATTTTTAAAACGGGGATTAGACTCCCTAAACCTCCAAGAAATATAAACATTCAAACCCTGGACTACAGCCCCAACGATAAAAGCTGCAACCATCATTCTATAAAATAACCCCCAGATCTCAACTCGACGGATTACAGTCTCACCGCCTTCAGCAGCATAAACTATTTGTAGTATACTTTGAATACTTATTACAGCCATAGAACTAAATATGAAAACCAACATTATTTTGTTAACAGAGGAAAAAGCCATACCTTAATCTCCACTCTCTTTGGATTGGTGAATCTTTCTGTCATTTAAGGTTTTTGCTATATCAATTTGGTAAATTTCAAATATAATAAAAAAAATAATAAATGGAAATAAAATCGAAATAAAATCAATTAACTTTAAATAAAAGGATCAAAACTCGGTGAGATAGCGTTCCATATTTAAGACATTAAGACCACATAATGTTAGATTATCTTGATAATTCTTTAAGACATTTATGGAGGCATTTGGAACCTGAACATTATATACTGATGAAGGCTTTATATTCATGGCTAGCGAAATCGCAGCTTTGATGGGATCTAAATGAGAAATCAAGAGAATATTTTCAGCTACATGTTTTTCGACAAATTCTTGTAATAAATTTCGAATTCTTTCCCTTACAGATCCAAACGATTCCACTTCAAATTCGAGTAAGGAGTTTTCGTCATCGTTATCTGAATAAAATTTTGCAAACAAATCACCGTGAGTAGATAAAACATCATCATAATAAAGGCCAACTAATTTTCCTAATTCGATTTCAAATAATCTTTCATCTAATTCGTAATTTAATCCCAGTGTTTCTGATGCAATTTCTGCAGTTTCTACAGTTCTGATTACAGGACTAGAGTAAATTTTATGGATTGGAATTGTCTTTAATAATTCGCTGCTCTGTTTTACCTGTTTTCGACCTAATTCGGTCAAGTGAGATTCAAGATTTCTTCCAACTAGCAGTCTTTTGACATTATTATAGGCTTGACCATGCCTCATGAAAATAATAAGCGACATAATTTAGTTAAAATATATTAAAAATTATTTCAATATTAAACTATTCATAAATATTGTAGCAATTGTAGTTGTGTGGTACAAATAGTCATTCTTTAGAACATTCTTTTGATGCAAGTTTTAAAGGCACTATTATCAATAGACAAGATGCGGTCGTATCGCCAATGGGAGTCAGATATACAAAGGTGTTATTGTAGTATTCAAATAGTTCAATGATCGAATGATTGATTATATATCGAACTAATATAGAACGGTTGAAAAAAGGATGGCTGAGTATCAACATATAATACTAAAACCGGCTGCAAGGTGCTCTAAACTCTAATTTTTTTATAGCACAAGTTTCTTTGAATCTTGAGAAATGAATATCGGTATCCGAAATAATTTAACCATATATTTTGAATCCATCAATATCCTCTCCAAACGTGCTTTAATATATTAGAACTTGATATCTAACACATTAATATGAAAGTTGGAATCATAGGAGGAACTGGTGGCATGGGTGAAGGGTTTGCTTTAAGATGGTGTGCAAACCATGAAATTATACTCGGCTCACGAGATAAACAAAAAGCTCAATCTGTTTCAGAAAATCATATGAAGAATATAAAAAATAGTAAATATGCTGATAAAGTCAAAGGAACTATCAGAGGCAACGATAACCTCTCCGTAGCAAAAGAGAGCGACATTTTGATACTTTCCATCCCTTATGAAAATATTCAAAGCACATGTACGGAATTAGCAAACATTCTTGATGACAATTGTATCATAGTTTCACCGATAGTTCCTATGAGTAGGAATCAGGATGGATTTTATTATATTCCTTTTCAAGAAGGGAAAAAATCTGCTGGAACGATGGTTGCCGAAAATTTACCAAGATGTAATAAAATAGTTTCAGCTTTCCATACAATTTCTGAAATAAAACTTAAAGATATAGAAGCTCCTCTTGATGCTGACACTTTTATTTGTACAGATAACAAAGAATCCCTAACAAAAATTTCGGAGCTAGTGTCAGAAATAAGTGGTCTTAGGTCGATCTATCTGGGCCCACTATCACTATCTTATCAAGCAGAAGTAATGACTCCAATGATACTTAACGCTTCGAAGCAAAATAAAATAAAACACCCAGGTATAAAGCTGGTATAAACATTATTTTTTTATATAATAGCTTGTAAGATGGACTTTGATAAGATAGACAAGAGGATCAGAGATAGACGTAAAGAATGGATGTTCCCGCTTGGAATACTGTTCATCATAATGGCAACCATTATACTAATAAGAAATTTTATACTATTGTCAACAGAATTAGGTCCAGAATTTTTTGTTGATAATTTTTTTAACTCCGAAATAACTAATGAAAAATTTGCGGTAGCAATGTACGCTATAGGTCTAGTCCTTGTTTACTTTGGGAGAAGAAAGAGGCAAGATAAATTTATATGAATTGATCTATAAAGTCATCTACGGTACAAGCGACGATAAAATCATATCGACTTTGTTTTGATAAATGTCTGTATTTTATCCATAGATTTTTCTAATATTTGCTCTTCTGGCAGATATACAATTCTAAAATGGCCCGTTCCCGAACCTCCAAATCCTGACCCATGTACTGTTAAAACGCCAGTGGAATTTAACAAATCAATTACAAATTCTAAATCGTTTTTCCACTTATTGCGCAATTCAATTTTGGGGAACATATAGAAGGCACCTTTTGGTTTGGTGCATTCCAAATCATCGATTTCATTGAGCCTTTTATAAACCAAATCTCTTCTTTTCTTTAATTTCTGCACCATAAGAGGTAAATGTTCCTGTGGCCCGTGTAAAGCAGCATTTGCAGCAATTTGAACTGGAAAGTTGGATGCGATTCTAACCCGCGCAAGTTTAAAAATATTTTGCCTTAGTGGGTCCAATTGTCTGGAATTGTTATTCATGCATACATATCCACACCGTAAGCCAGTCATCAAATAAGTCTTGGAAAATCCATTGAGCAGTACAACAGGGGCATCTCCTGAAACACTTCCAATCCCACTAAATTCTTCATCAAAGACAATTTCATCGTAAATCTCATCGCAAATGATATACAAGTTATTTTCGGCAGCTATATCTATCAAAGATTTTAGACTTTTTCGGCTGAATACTTCACCCGTAGGATTATTAGGATTTATGATACAAATTGCCTTTGATCTTGATGAAATCTTGTTCTTTATGTCATCGAGATCAGGTGTACCGTCTTTATGTATCTCAAATTCAGTTATTCTGCCACCATAAAATTTTGCATAAGAAGAATATGGGGGATAATATGGTCCAGGTAACAAAATCTGGTCACCATCTTCAACAATAGAACCCATAACCATATCTAATCCCTCAGACACTCCATTTGTAACCAAAACATCCTCAGGAGTCAAATCCAAACCTTTTTTATCTTTTTCCTTTCCTACAATAGATCGTCTAAGTTCATTCCAGCCCTCAGAATCAGTATAATAGTCATTATCACTAGCAAGTGCATCCACTAGTGCATTCTTAATATGCAAAGGAGTTTTAAAATCAAAAGCCACAGGGTCACCTATGTTTAAATACATAATTTCTTTTCCAGTTTTTTGATATTCTTTTGCATGTAACATAACATCTCGAATTGCATATTCAACCCGACTTATCCTATCTGATATTTTCATTAACGATCTAGTTCCAATTATATATTTGACTGAATTAATATTTGTATTTTATTAAAATTTCTATATGTTTCATGATTCAGCTTGCATGGCAGGAGACAACATACGTGAAGTGTCAACTTAACCCCATTAAATCAAGTTTCAATTATGGGAAGCATTGTAATTGATGCATTGTCTTATTAATCATCCGTATAAAATATAGCATAAAGCTTCTAGAAATTGGTATAAACTAAAACTTCCTTTTAGGCATCAGGTAATACTCATGGGCATGAAGTTGAACGAAGGACTGACGATAAACAGAATGTACTGGATTTACATCAAAGAATAGAATGTTAAAATTAAAATCTAAGGATTCAAAAACTTTTTCTTTTCAAATTGAATATAAACCTCTATCAGATAAGAGTATATTTTCTCTATCACAGTAGGATCAAAATTCAATTCTCGTGAATAGCTTGTAACTTTGTCAATAATGTATTCTATCCTTTTCTTATCCTCTATACTGGAATAATCAATCTTGAATTTCGCGGCTTGCTGTACGTACCTACCCCGTTTAACTAATAAAGATACAATTTCCATGTCTATTGAATCAATATTTTTCCTAATTTCACCTAAAGAAGAACATTCAACCACATCCAATTTGATTATTTATACGCATAACTTAATTTAAAGAATTAAGGATGTATCCAACCCAAAGTAATAGATATGAATATAAACATTGTTATCATTAGTATAATATGATTAATATAAATACGGTTAAACGCATGATCATGAAATGTATTTATGAGGAAAATACAAATGACAAAATTAAATTATTTATTAAAATAAACAAAATTCTACCACGGGATTTAAAAATAGAATCACCTACAATGATTACAAAGGATTTCATAGATAAGAGATTGTATATCCTGGCAGCGAGTCTAGAGTAGGAAATAGATATCAAGATATAATCCAAAACAATTTCGTTTATATTGATCCAGATTTTTTAGTATATAAAAAAATGATTGCAGAATCACAAATCAATCTTTTTCAATCCTAGGAAAGAGGAAACTTTATGCAGAAAGTATAAGTATAGATTGATATTAATGCTAGCTTTTTCCCTAAAGTTTTGGAATTTAATGGTAAAGTCAGATTAGTAAATTGGTCAAAAATGATAAGAGAAATGAATCGTGTTCCGACGCTATTGTTGATTGATGATCAAAGGATCCGCATTGTATCTTTTTGTATTAGTTCATCATACTGTGTGTGAAGTAGACGGAATTTTTTTTAACATGTTTTCTAGGGTAGATAACGGTCTTGTTCTGGATTTACTTTTATTTGAAAAAACAAAAGTATGAAATCAGCTTTTTGGTATTAATATCACAAAACATTGAAAAATTAGATTACAAAATTTGACAATTTTGGATGGGGCGTGATTATTTAAATAACGTAAACCACAACTTCTATTGTGGAAATACCGATTGAACAAATTTTACAAGATTTTGCAGTTATAATGATAATTGCATCTGTAATGACTTTGATTTTTTACAGACTAAAACAACCAGTAGTAATTGGTTTTATTGTTGCTGGCATTATTATCGGTCCCTATACTCCACCTTTTAGCCTAATTCATAATTCAGATGTCCTTAATTTATTTGCTGAAATGGGTGTAATCTTGTTACTCTTTTCAGTAGGCATGGAATTTCCCATACAGAAACTGAAAAGGATAGGCAAGAAAGCAATCATTATAGCTACTAGCGAGGCCTTTGGAACACTAGCTATAGGATTCTTTACTGCACAAGCAATGGGGCTTGGATTCTATAATAGTTTGTTTATAGCATTAGCAATATCAGTAACAAGTACAGTCATTGTAATGAGAGTTTTAGGAGA
>DATEIH010000168.1:0-9122 GCA_035279165.1 Candidatus Nitrosocosmicus sp.
TAAGGTAATAAGTAATAAGTAAAAAATTTATGAAACTAATTAAAACTATTTTTGATTAAATATTTTTATTTTAGATTTTAAAAAAAGAAAAAGATTTTATTCTAATCTTATTCGTGATGGTCTTCGCTGCTTGCTAATGGAGCTATCTCATTAACTCCTATGACTACAGTCGATGTTGGTGGAAAGGTAATGTCATCTGGAGAATTATTTTGAATTGCTATATCTGTAATAGGAGCTGTTTCATTTGATGCAACATCTGCATGATAAAGACAGAGATCTCCAGGAATAGACAATGGACCTACAAATTCTAATTCAGCTGGCTGTAAATTAGGAGCTTGACCAATTAGGACATTTATTTCAGTAGAATTAGTATCGGTACAAGGTAGTTTTGCTGCAATGTGACCATTCATTATTTGATATGGTGTAGAGTCATAAAGATGAATATAGTTGCCTTGTGCTGGTAAGCTTTCACCTTCTAATAATACAGTTTGAGAATCTCTAGTAATTGTGCCGTCATGAGCGGTCCCATTTGCCATTTCGCTGAAATATGCTTCTACCTCAGGTCTTGGGGTTGCACTACCATTTGCAAGTTCATTGAAGTACTCGTCTACCTCAGGTCTTGGGGTTGCACTACCATTTGCCATTTGGTTGAAGTACTCGTCTACCTCAGGTCTTGGGGTTGCACTACTGGCATCATCAGTAACCGATCCATTGGTTGTTGTTGGTAATAATTCTGCTTCAACTGGCACACTATCGGTTTGATTAGCTAAATTTTGCTCTCCTGCATCTGTAACATTCAAAGCCTCCGACAAGGTTGCATTTTGTTGTGCGAATACTTGTCCATTAACAGAAAATATTGCTGATGCGAGTACAAAAACTACAAAAAGTGTTACTTTTGTACTATTTGATTTATTAGTCATTGTTTTATAATAAAAATACTTGTATTTATGTTATTTTTATTACAATCATCATATTATTCATTCACCTTTTTTACATCTTTGTGTCTCCTTGCTTTCATAATAAAAAATACCCCAATCAAAGCAGCAAGTAGTATGTAAATATAATAATAATTCACCACAAAGCTTTGTAAAAGAACAGAGATTCTTTCTGCAATTGGAACTTGAACATCAACTTCAAATTTAGAGTTCAAAATATTTAAGGTATAGAAAATATCCTTAATATCCACAAATAGAATATACTTACCAGGTTCACCGAAGGTATAGTTAAAATCGTAATGCCCTTGTCTAACCAGTGTAAAATTATTTGGATTCGAAAATACAGGCTTTCCGTCTTTGAAAATAGAAAAGGAAACAGGAAGTTCTATCAACTCATCTCCGGCGTTAGAAGTAAGACGAAATAGAAAAGAGGTATCTTTGTCGATCACTGGTTTAGATGGATTTACCAAAAGGTCTATCACATAATTTCCTATTGTTTTAGTTTGGGTGCCATTAAGACTAGCGTCATTACCTCCAAAAAAAGAATGTGCAAAAGCTAGTTGCTCAGTGTCAAGTGGAGAGAAAAAAAATATCATAAACAAAGAAAAGAAAGAGACAAATAACAATAACCCAATCTTTGACGTTTGAAAATGTCCAAAGTTTCTGACTAGAGAAGGATGATAATTTACAAAAGATCTTAAACCTAGAAAAAAAATATACTTTAAAAATAAAACCTGGCCAGATGAAAACATACCAATAATTGGTCAAAGTTTAATATAAATTCAATAAACTATGACCATAAATTACTTATGTATAAAAATATGTTCTGCATTTCTTAACAAAATAGCATGAGAATATATTACAATATTACAAATAGATAAACTTGAAAAAAAGAGACAAGACATATCATGGATCAAAAACCATGATTGTAAAAGATGAATAAATCCCACCAATCAACTGACAATGATGGGCTGATAAGTCAAGGATCAGACTATTTCTAGAATTCAAGAATTTAATATGTCTGATTTCATATGATGTGTATATTGACAAATGAGTTTCAACCACCACAAGATAAACCCAAAAAAACAGTCCAAGAATCAGAGGCTGAGACGACAATAGTAATGCTGCCTTCCGATGCTAATCCGCTTGGAAATGTTTTTGGCGGAATGATTCTAAAGTATGTGGACCTGTTGGCTGGTTTAGTGGCAAAGAGGCATGCAGGTCATGCAAATATTGTAACAGCAAGCATAGATAGCATGACATTTCTAAAGCCAGTATATATTGGAAATGCTTTGATTTTAAAGGCAAGAATAAATTACGTTAGGCGAAGTTCTATGGAAGTCGAGGTAAAGATAGGAGCAGAAGATCTAAACAGTTCCCAAAAGGTTCACACTGGCACTGCGTATGTAACCCTAGTAGCACTAGACGAAAAAGGAAGGCCTACAGAGGTTCCTCATTTGCGATTAAGAGATGAGGATGAAAAAATAAGATTTTCAGAAGGACAGGCCAGGATGGAATTGAGGCTAAAGAATCGGAAAAAATAATACAAAACAGGAGTTTAATGATTTTCAATAAAGTATTTTGAGAATGGCCCAGTCAACTGCAATTGCTACATCATATCAAATGTCAATAGCCAAAATTGAATAAACCCATCTAAAATACTCGCATAATAACAAGAAGAACATACAGATAGGAGAAATGCCGGGAAATAGTCTATAGAAGGCTGGTATCTCATGGGTTCATAGCAAGCGAAGAGATATCAAAGGAGTTCTTACCGGATCTGACTGGACCGGTCTATTCACAACTATTTATTTCAACTCATAATCTTAGATTCATCAAGAGGATAAACATACACATTAGCTTTCTCATCTTCTATTTTTAAGGAATCTAGCAGTATGGAACCCTTCAATTCTGATTTGTCTACTCCCCAGTTTTTTTTTCCCAGAATACAAGTATCGTCTATGTCATAGTTAAGAGTAGCAGGATTAAAAGGCTCCAATGTTACTCTTTCTTCACCTAACAATCCTTCTGCCCTTATGGATTCAGACATATGTCTGCCCCCATCATTTAACAAATACCTAACACCATACTTTTCTCTTAGGATCCAAAGTCCCTTCTGCATATCAAATTCTTTTCCAGTATCAATGTAATTGATAAGGCTGGATTCTTTAATGATCTTTGAAAGATGAGCATAAACCGTACTGGTAGTAAGTATGATTACTTTTTGATTATTTTTGGAATTCAACATCGCTATCTTGTTTTTTTCATAAAATTCAATTAAATGTGATTCGACAACACTTTCTAGTGAACGGACGGAAACTATAAAATGAAAATTATCAGGGTGAACAAGTTTTTTTGAAAGATTCAAAAGGTCAAGATACAGGGCTGGATGTTGATCAATCAAGTGCTTTCCAAAAAAATCCCAGGACCAAATTTGGCCATAGTTTTCCATCATATTATTTATAGTAACCATGATAGCCTGATTTCCTAAAATCATACGATGCAAAGAAGCAAATATGTTGTCACCTAGCTTTCTACTTCCGCCAGTGAGTAACGTAACACCCCCTCCTCTTAATCCAAGAAGCTTAAAAATGAAAACTCCACTATTAGGTGAAAAAGCTTCGGCTGCAATAAAACTAGTTGCATGATATGGTACTCTCATCTTATTGACGAATTCATCCGAAGCACCAATTACTATGTAGGGAATTATTTTGGATAGATGAATACATTTTAGATCCCTCTGAGTATCATAAATTTTGATACCCCTTTTCTTATAATGAGTGAAAGTATCATGATCTAATAGATTATTTTCAACTAGTTGCATGAGCTTATCAAAGTAATTCTTTTTGATCGAATCAGAATCCATCAGTTTCTTTAAGCAAAAACACAATAATAAGTACACATACTCTTGGGCTTTCATCCCTTGATTTTTGAAACATTCTTCGAGAATCTAATATCCATTCTCTGATTTAACGTTATTAATATAAGAAATTCAAAAGTATATTTAATATTTGAGATATTAAATATGGACATTTGTAGTTTGCTTAAGTATTTTCCTTTAAATGATATTGTTTATCTCGTTCTAATAAAGCAACCAATCAAATATGATGCTGGTATAATCAATCTTTTTTAAGCAGAGAAATAACACGGATCTAGTTAATTAGTGTGCAAAATGCAATAAACATGAATTATCAAAAGAAAGGCTTAGGTTTTGAATTTCACAATAATTGTATTTAAGAAATGAAATCAGAGAATGTGATAGGTATTAAGTAAGATCAAGAACAACATCAACAACTAAAGCCAAAAAAATTAGCTGTTGTAGTTGCTGGCACAATCTACAATTTCATCAGTGGACAAGTAATTTCCATTGTCATATGCTCTTTCAAAGCAGGTAGTAAGCAATAATTTGCGGTCTTGTTTATTCACAGTATTTTCGTTGTATACTTTTGCATTGTTGTCGTTATCATTGTTATCATTATCATTATCATTGTTGTTGTCTTTTGCATTGTTGTCGTTATCATTGTTATCATCATCTACATTTACATTCACGTTGTTGTTGGTGTTGGTGTTAGCAGGATTACCATTATTTGTCGCAAGT
The DNA here is from genome assembly GCA_035279165.1 of Candidatus Nitrosocosmicus sp. Lineage (GTDB taxonomy): Archaea > Thermoproteota > Nitrososphaeria > Nitrososphaerales > Nitrososphaeraceae > Nitrosocosmicus. The sequence continues at coordinate 4,534 of DATEIH010000168.1, forward strand.
GAAGAGGAGGATTGTGTGGGTAGGGTGTTACCAGCGTTAGAATTTGTATCCACGACTCGAACTACACCTACACCAGAACCATCTTTCACACCTGTTTGAGGACCATCAGTTGGCGCAAAACCCTGATTTTGGCTGCTCGGTGTAGAAGGAGACATGGATGGATTGCTGTTGCTACTTCCCATGCTACTACTATCGCTATTGTTACAATTTTCAGCTGAAGAAGCAGTATACACATAACTTGTCATGAAATTTACTACACAATCAGCATTTTGCATGGCAGAGTCTTTATTAGGATCGTTTGGTGATGTATACATTTGAAAATTATTGTTATAGTTTACCAGATCACCCGTAGCAGCATTAATCAATTTGATTGACGAAAAGTTAACTGAACTTATAACTAATAATAAGAAAATTGCAGATACGAAACCCGAAGTTAGTTTATTGTAATACATTGTAATAATTTTTTAGTAGATATTCTTTATGAGGATTGTTTTTAATAATTATGTACTTATTTTTTTCTCAATACTATAATTCAATTCTAGTAGAAGATTAGTTGGCTTTGATTTATCTTACTGTCTTAATAGTTATTGTAGATCAAAAAGTAAATATTCAAATAATAAACAAATGAAAAAAAACTAATGACAATAAAATTATTGGGAATTGCAGGAAGTATGAGGAGCAATTCCTATAGTTTTAAAGCATTGGAACACGCTTTAAAAATAGCTAAGAATAATTATAATGCAGAGATAAATTTATTTGACCTCAGGAAAAATAGATTGCCTATTTACGAGCCCAATTTAAATCATGATCTAATTCAAACAGCAGAAAAAGAAAGCTTACAAATGGCAAATGCCTTGGTCAAATGGGCAGATGCAATTATCTTGACTTCACCTGATTATCATGGCTCAATGTCAGGTGTATTAAAGAATTTCTTGGACTATTTTTGGAAGGAGTTTTCTGGAAAAACATTTGGATACATTTGTGCATCTCATGAAAAAGGCCTTACAGTAATGGAACAAATGAGGACCGCGGTAAGACAATGCTATGGTTGGAGTATGCCATATGGCATCTCCACAAGCTCCGATGACTTTGATGATGAAGGCAACATAACAAACAAAAAAACACTACTAAGGATAGAAATGCTTTCCAGAGATTTAGTATATTACGGAAAAGCCATTAGAAATCAATTTCTTACAGACGCCTCAAATAAAGTCAAAGAATCATATTCATTTCTTACATCAAATAAAGATTGAACAATAATACTAATAAAAGCATTTTATTAGTTTCTACTATAATTTAAAGACATAGAAAACAATCATATGTCTTAATGATAATTTAATCAATAATTACATACCAATTGTACAAAACCAATACAACATCTTTTTTAAAATGGGCAGGTGGAAAGAGAAGGCTAGTTACATTGTTAGACAAATATACACCCACTAACATTGATAGATATTTTGAGCCCTTTTTAGGTAGTGGTGCTTTTTTCTTTCATCTAGTCCAATCAAGGAAACAGTTTAAAGCTTATTTATCAGATTCAAATCCTCATTTAATTAACACGTACAGCGAGGTAAGAGATAACTTAAATGAACTGATAGAAATCCTCATAGATCATCAAAACAGTTATCAAAAAAATGGAGAAGAGTATTACTATTCCGTTAGAGATGATCAAAGTAATAAAACCAATACAGAAGCAGCAGCGAAGTTTATTTTCTTGAATAAGACATGCTATAATGGATTGTACAGGGTAAACAAGCTAGGAAACTTTAATGTTCCCCACGGGAGGTATTTTAATCCAAAAATATGCAATAAAGAGAAGCTTATTGAATGCTCAAGTTTGCTTAATAGTGCAGAGGTAAAGATTGTTTGTGATATTTATAAAAATACTACTTTAAAGTGTAAAGACAATGATTTTGTTTATTTGGACCCCCCATATTTTCCAGTATCTCGAACATCAAACTTTACGGATTATACTAAAGAAAGTTTTGGTATTCAACAACACCAAGAATTGGCGAGTGAGTTTGGCAGACTAGACAGTATTGGCTCGAAAGTATTGCTTTCTAATTCTAATTCGGAGTTTGTTAAATCATTATATAAAAACTACTTCGTTTTAAAGGTGAAATCTACTAGGAGTATTAACTGCAATGCAGATAGAAGAAGTGATCATCATGACTTGATAATCTCAAATTACAATAAAAGAATAAAAGATACAGAGAAGGTAACCCATAAGGTTAACAAGAAGCTGATGATATCAAAGATAGTAAGCGATTGATATATTTACATATAAATATATATCAATTAGTTACAAAAACTACTAAAATTCACGAGCCCCACTTAGATTAAACCTACCATACGAAGCTTTTGAGGCAAATAGGTTTCGGATAGATATTTAAATCCATGTTTAAAAAAAGCATCTAATTCACATTTTTCCTTTTTATTTAAAAAGAGATTTAATTCCTTTTGCCATTGTTTATTTTGCATCCAAGGTTTCTTTTTCATGTCATTGGCTCTATTAATATCTTCATCACTTGCTGTTAACCGGGCAACTTCTGGAATGTTATACTGATAAATATCTGAAAACATCATCCCAAGGACCTGAGCGTTTGGAGTTACTAGCCTTTCGCTATCGTAACTCAACGATTCACTACCAATTTTGTACCTTAACGCAATACCTAAGCCCCAAGGATCTGCATCGGCAAAAACTACCACAGGTTTTTTCCACTGTTCATTTAGAATCTTCACCATCATTCTTGTTGCACGATCCGGTTCACCCGATCCGGTCAATAAAATAGCGTTATACTTCTGAATAAAACCAGATTTTCTTATATTATTTAGAACGGTATCTTTTTCGACCACCATTACAAAGTCCGCCTTGACATCATCTATTTGGACATCTCCTATGTTAGTAGGGATAAGTTGAGATGTTGCTCTACTTCCAAGATTGCAATCTATAATATCGCCCCCAACACGTAATTTTATAGGGCCAGAAATCATTCCTTTAGGTTTTGAAGTTACGGAAAATTCCTCTCGCGGGATTCCAGTTAAAAGTTCGACAGCTTTTATTGCATTATCAGAATCCTCTTGACCTGTCCAAAATTTTTGTTTGTTTTTATCATCTCCCACATTACTAAGGGTTGCATAATACATACCTCGAATAGTACTTTCCATATCTTCATCAAGTAGTTTTTTTACCGCATTGGCCATGACCAAATATTGAGCAAAAGTGGGTATTTTCTTTACACTATCAGGACTAACCTCAACTTTTTTGTCACCTGTTGTAAGCATTCTTTTTTCATCGGACCAAATAGTATTATCATATCCTATTTTTGGTAAATCCAAGATTGGCATTTGATTTTGCTTGATTACATCATCTGATATTTTTCTCATAATCCTTTTTATGATAGTCACAAATTCTTGTTTTTTTACAGTAGACAATAGATGTATTATTTATTTCTTTTACCCTTATTTACCCTTTTACTATAGGAATCTATCGTTGATTGAACTTCTTTGGTTTTAGAGTGATCTAAAGCTCTTTTAGAAGATTTGTTCATTCTGGTTCTGTTAACACTCTTTTTCACGGGACTCCTGTTTTTCTTATTTGTAGTGACCTTTTCTTTGATGATTAATTTCTTGCTTGTTCCTTTGGGTTTGGGTTTATTATTTCTAGTAACATTTCTTGTAGGATCAACCTTACTTAATTTATCAGCCAAAATAAGATCGACCTTTTTATTAGCCTTTTTCTTACTTTCTAACTTGTTCAAGTTTGGTTTGAAAGAGACAATGCTTTTGGTCTTTTGAATATCTTTGGTCTTTTGGGCCCTCTGAATTTCAGGCTCTAGAACTGTATCCGCAACATCCATTTTTTCAAATGTTTGAATGGGCAGAGTAGAATTATTAGGATCAGTAGAAATAACGTCACTTGTGTCTATGTCTATTTGGGGCTTTTTGGATAAATGATTCTCAATCAATCTAGTAAACGATTCGCTTAATTTCGAATTTTTACTACCAAGTGATTCATTTATTGAATCTACTATGAATGGCAGATAGTGTTTATATAGTCTGATCTTATTTTCTGCCTCTTTTAATTTGAGCTCTTTGCGTATTTGTGTACTTAATTTTCTATAAAGTTCAGACAGACATGATTTCATATAGTATTTCAGTTCGCCTTCTGAAGCAATGCTTTCTTTTCCGGCTGTTTTGTAAGGGATTTTGGTCGAACAAATATGGAAAAAAATGTGCAATGGCAAAACCTCAATGACTCTATCTTTTTTTGATTCCTTGTTGACGGAAAATTGTTCCTTTGCTTGTTTTTTAGTGATCCCCATCTTGTTAATTTCTACTTCTGATATAACCTCTCTAGCAACGTCGGACCCCTCATCGTATAGTAGAGGGATTTTATTAGCAAAACGATACAACTTGAATGATGGAATATCACCACCATAAGCCAAACCAGTTTCAACTACTGTGGGCCTATTATTTATGACACACGTTCTTGATGTATAAGTGGTAAGGACAGGCTTGAGTACTTTAACTGAAAAATTTGATTTTGATAAATTATTTTTGAATGGTGTTGGTGTTGATTCATC
>DATEIH010000169.1:0-5621 GCA_035279165.1 Candidatus Nitrosocosmicus sp.
ATTGTTGCTGATGATACGAAAATATGTTAATGTCTCTGACAATAACAATCTTAAGGAAGAGGACAAAAAACAAGAAGATAAACGTACAAAGTTACTGAAAAATTCTGCAAACAAAATTCCAAAGAAAAAGCAAATGATTTATTCTCAAATAGACATTAAAGGATCAATTTTACTGGCAATTACCATTGTTTCTTTTCTGCTCTCCTTAACATACTTGCAAACATCTCCTGATCAAAATACATTAAATATTTCGGGTAATGCTAGTGCTGGTCCATACTCTTCCTTGATACAAATTGCGCCATTTTTGGCAATTGGAGCAACATCTTTATTCTTTTTTGTTCAATTGGAGAGGCGGATCAGATATCCATTAATTAATTTTAAAATCTTCTTGAGACCGCCAATCTTGCTTTCAAATATGATCATCATGATAGTAGGATTGTCGATGTTTATGGTTTTTCAGACCATTCCTATACTCGTACAAAGTCCAGAACCTATCGGATTTGGTGAAAATGCCATCAACACTGGTAAAATCCAATTGCCTTTTGCTATAGTCCTTTTAATATTTGGCCCTACTTCTGGATTTATCATTTCAAAACTGGGATCGATAAAGCCAATAATTATTGGTACTGTTCTTACTGCTGCGGGATTTTCAATATTGTTATTATTTCATTCAACAGAGATTTCCATCTCTATAGGGTTGGCAATATTATCGACTGGACTATCTCTTGCTTCTGTAGGGGCAGTAAATGTCACAATACTGTCTACACCTATTGAATTTACGGGCGTGACGATGGGAATTAGTACAATGTTGAGGATTGTGGGTTCGTCGATCGGACCAGCTTTGGCTGCAATGTATATGCAAACAAACCAATCGCTAATTAATATACAAGGAATAACTAAATCATTACCTTCATCATTCTCTTTTGATCTAATATTTCTTAGCGCCCTGGTGTTTTCAATAGCCGCTATAAGCATGTCTATAGTACTAAGCAAAAAAATACATGCTAAACCCTACTTGCAATAGATAGACCCAGGGTTAGAATCTTTTTTTATCATTATTTTCTTATCAATAACATTTAGAATGATTTTCTATATTCATTTTTATGATTGCAATTAATATTTAAAATCAGGTTAACTACTGCTTTTGATCTGTATTCTATAGAGCCTATTTTAAGCACCATACTAAATTGACTATTTTCGTGACTATATTGACTAGAATATTGGATAAAATGACTGACATATTGACTACTTTATTAGGCTAGGATTTCATAATTAATGTGGGAACAAGAATTTCATCGTTTAGCAATGATATTATTATACGAAAATATTTCAATGGTAAAACCCTTGATCAAATAGTCATAGATACTGGTCTATCCAAAGGCACAGTTTATAACATGATAAAGCGCTGGAAGGATAAACTGGGAAGTACTGGAATTGAAGAAATAAGGGAATTTTCAAGCATCGTAAGTAAATCAGGCTTAACAATTCCAGAGTGTGCTGAGGGATTTCGAATTATTAAAATTCTAAAGGAATTGGGTATCGGTGATGAATATGAGGATGGGGAAGATTCTACTCCAGTAAAAAATCTTTTAGAAGAAATAAGTAACGAAACAATAGATTGGAATAGAGGAAATAATAGTTATGATCCCTTTAGATTTCCAAACCATGGATTAGCAAAAAGAAAAAGAAGAAATAATAATACAAAAACAAAAAATGATTTTCACCTTTTTATAGAAGACTTGTACATTACGTGTAAAAAACATGCTATTAAACCATCAGATTTTATAGGATTCATTAAAGATTTGCATGATTTTTATCCTTTCATTGAGAGTGGATTCCGTTCAGCTAATAACAATGACCATGATCTTTCTTTATCTGACGACAAAGATGATGAATCTGAAAACATAATTTATTTTAGAAGGGCATCAAGTAGAGAATTTGAGAATGATATTCAACAAAACCTGATAAAAAGTGATATGCCAATGAAACAAACCCATGAATTAGAGGGATACATTGAAATCCCCTTTATTTCTCAAGTTTCTTACTATATTATTCAAATCAGAGATGAATGTAAAGAACTTGAACAGTACAGAAAATCACTACATTCTGAAATATCCACTCTAGAAAACAAAAAATCCACTCTAGAAAAGGATATTAGAAAATTAACTGAGAAAAACACCAACATTCTATCTCGTCTGCAGTGGTATGATTTCTTAAAACAAGATTTGGTAGATAGGTACAACTTGAATTTAGACGAAGAAATCATACTTTTTTCATCAATAATTAATGACTTTAAGACTTTCAAGTACAATATTTACGACATCACAAAAGAATACAAACAAATTCAATCATTAAGAAAAGAAAGAGATAAAATTCAAGCTGAAATAAATCTAAAGGATCCCTTGTTACAAAGCTTACTTCAACAGGTCGACTTGCAAAATTCTCAACTACTTGTATCTAGACAAACTATGAAAACATATGTGGAGCTAAGCATGTTGGGGTTTGATCTTAAAAGGCTTAAACAACTTCACGGCATGATTATTGAAATCTTTTTAGCCAATAATATGTCAGTTTGGAATCCCGTTACTAAATTTATTGATGAGATTGAAAGTCAGTATGACAATAAACTAGGATTTGAAACCAAAATAAAAGAACTAAAGACGACATTGGATCATTTAAAGGATGAAATTACACAATACAAACCAAATCTACAAAACCAAAACCAACTGACTGCTTCGTTGTTATACCTTAAGAATAATGGCGTAACAGATGAAGATATCATAAGTATGAGTAAACTCATAGCTTCATTACAACATAGCAAAACACTAACTAATGCCTTATCTCAAGGCCAAAATACCGTTAATGGTTTTAAAAATAATATTACCGAAAAAAACTCCAAAATTATAACTTGGGATTTATTTGGCAATATGTTAAGAAGCTCACCAGACATCTATTCAGAAATCGAAAAACTAACCATTCCGCATAATGATACAGAATTGAGCAATAATTTGGACCAAATTTGACAAAGAGACAATAAAAATGACGAATACTATAAATTTCTAAATATGATGTTTGATTAATAACTATAACCGTTTTCCATCTCTATATAATTTAGAGAATGCTATATTTTTCTAAATCTTGACTGAAACGTTGTGTGGTAATGCCTCTTCATTAGAAAATAAAGTATTCTGAAGAAACAATGGCAGAAGCTAAGCGAGTGCAAAATTATTTTCATTGCACTTTAACTTTCGATATTACCTTATAGTAATCTATGAAGGAGACTATGATAACACACGATACTAATAAATGCAATCAGGATATTTAGTTTTTTCAAAGAATATATCTATGAAAAATACCAGATTGATAAACTTCAAACTTGTAATATGTGTTTTATCCGGAATAGCCTTGGTATATATCATTTATCCGCTCTTTAGTATCTTGATTTTTGTTGAACCTAACAACTTACTAGCGTCTCTTATAAGGCCAAGAATCATAGACGCCTTTATTTTAAGCATAGGTACTGCATCAGTATCCACTTTGCTGATAGCATTATTTGGCATACCTTTGGCATATTGTTTATCAAGATATAAATTTCCAGGCAGGTCTGTTGCGCAAATCATTATTGTTATTCCTTTAGTGTTGCCACCACTAGCTAGTGGTGCTCTCCTGTTGGGTGTATTTAATCCCCAGTCATTTTTGGATAGACTGTTTGCCCATGTAGAATTCACTCAATCTATAATAGGAATTATCATAGCCCAAACCTATGTTGCCTCTCCATTTATGATCCTTGCCAGTATGGCTGCGTTTGATTCAATAGATAAATCATTAGAAAATGTTGCACGAGTTCTTGGAAAGAGAAATTTAGAAGTTTTCGTAAGAGTTTCTATTCCACTTGCAAAAAAAGGCATTTTGGTTGGGATCATTATGACATGGATAAGGGCGATTGGAGAATTAGGAGCAACTATGATGCTAGCCTATAATCCCCATACCATTTCTATCCAGATATATGAAGATAATGCCTTAGGTGGCTTGTCGCAAGCTATTCCGGGAATAATATTATCCATTTTACTTTCAATAATTCTCATAATTGTATATTCTATAATTGTAAAAAAATCTAGTGGTGATAATAGAAAAAACAATAGGATCTTTAGTTTTGGAGGCTCGTGAGGGAGATAGAGAGATTAGTTTGACTATAGAAATAATTAACTTAATCAAATCATTTCCAGGATTTACATTAGGACCGATTAATCTGAAATTGCAAGATAACACAATAATGGTGTTAATAGGTCCAACTGGAAGCGGCAAGTCCACTCTTCTAAACCTAATAGTGGGATTGACTAAACCTGACAAGGGGTCTATCTCCATCAATGGTGTCGATATAACCAATGTACCTATTGAATTAAGAAGAATCGGATATTCTTTTCAAAATCCGAGCCTCTTTCCACATTTGAACGTCTATGAGAATATTGTATTTGGTATTAGAAAATCTATCAGGAATAGCAAAAAATCAGTAATCAATAGACTTGTAGAGTCCTTTGGAATGTCCCATCTTCTTGACCGGGATATACATGCTCTAAGCGGTGGGGAGATGCAAAAAATATCTTTGGCACGTATGCTTGTTACAAAACCAAAAATAATGCTCATGGATGAACCACTTGTTCATCTTGATACCAAAACTCGGATTCAGTTGCGTAAGGATCTTAGGCGAATACTCAAAGAAGAGGAGGTATTGGGAATCTATGTAACACATTTTGAAGATGATGTATATGCACTTGCTGATTCTGTCTCGGTACTAGAAAAAGGTATTATCAAAAAGACTGGTATACTAAAAACAATGCTAACTCTTCAAAATAATCAATCCCTGTCAAACTCATCAATATCAGAGTTTTTTCAAAAGGATCATAATTATTTGGAGGGTTGTGTTACTAACTCAACAAAAGGTATTACTACTTTCAAGGTAGGAGAACATCAATTTGAAATTCTGGGAGATTATCTAGTTGATTCTATTGTGGGAGTATTAATAAAACCTGAAGATATTATCTTGGCTGTAGATTCTGTCCGCACCAGTGCAAGAAACATGATTAAGACTAAAATAGCTGCCATTTATGCTTCAAACATCAAAACAGGCACACTAAATATTCATTTAGTTATTAATGGTATCAGTTTAGTGTCGAGGATTACACAAGAATCTAAAGAACATTTAAAGATCGTCGAGGGAGACTACGTGTATGCTATATTCAAAGCTACTGCTCCACATATTGTGCGTGAAGAAAAAAAGGGAAATAAGATTTTATAATTAAAGTTGCTAAGGTTACTTATTTAAGGACACAATAGACAAATATAGATATAAGAATATTCAAAAATAATTAATTAACCAATCATATCAATATGATAAAAATTCTATACTAAAGCAAAAAAGGTAAGTAAATTATTTAGATTAAATTCTGCATCTTGATACACTATAAAACAACAAGATATATGATGAGGAAGTAATTTAGTTGCCATATGCTATAGGGCTGCCAACCAAACACATGGGCCATGCTTCATTTAAGTCTTCTTTATCTTCTCCCTCCTCCTCCTTCCCTCCTCCTTCCCTCCTCCTACCTCCGCCTCCGCCTCTT
>DATEIH010000170.1:0-6958 GCA_035279165.1 Candidatus Nitrosocosmicus sp.
AATATTATTTGATTATCAAGGATATTAGTTAATTAATTGAGTAAATTAATGATGTTTTATTATTGCCAACAAGATTATCTCTGATGATAATCATGTATGATAAAATAATCTAAACTATAAATAATTAATGAGTTAAAAATATTTAGTGAGACCATTCGTCTTCTTTGACCTTGGGCAAACACTCATTGATGAATGGAGCTACGTTACTTATTTTGATAATCTATTGTACCGGACACTTAACGACTATGGGGCTAAGATAGATCAAAGAAACTATTATGCATTAAGGGATGATTTAGTTCGGAACAGAAAATTTGGTTCATCAGGATTTTTAGAAATTATTTCCCTAATGGTACGTCTTATCCTTCCCAGGGGTTATGATTCTATGATTTTAGATGTTTTAAAGACAGATTTATTAGAAAATAAAAGAAAACTAATTAAACTATTTAGTCAAGTTAACTATCTTATCCCATTATTATCCAAGAAATATTCATTAGGTATTATCAGCAACAATTCATCCGGTTCAGCCAATTTACTAGTTTTAAATGGTCTGGATAAACATTTTGAAATAGTATGTTTGGCAGAAGACATTGGATCTAAAAAGCCTGACCATGAAATATTTCAGAAGGCTGTACTTGATTCTAATTCAAGTATTGACAATTGTATCATGGTTGGAGATAGATTGGATATCGATATTTTACCTGCCAATGAGCTAGGAATGAAGACAATAAGAACTTTGGACTCTTTATACAAAATTCAAGAGCCTGTGAACAAAAAGGAGACACCGCTTTTTACTATACACAGCCTCTCTGAATTACCAAAAGTATTGTCTCGTATTTCTTAGCTTCTTTGTATTTCTTTAGATATTTTTCTCCATTGTTCATCTAAATCACCTCCTTGGGTATTTCCTCGTCTACCAAAAAGAGAATGAATTGAAATCCTTTCATCTGATTCGGCTATTGGAATAATATGAATATGAAAATGAGGAATATCTTGCCCGGCATCCCTTCCATTATGTACACCTACTAGTGAAGAATTACAGTTCATAGCATTTTCTATTTTACCGGTCAATAGATGCAATACATCAAAAATGTCTCTGTTTTCTATCAATTTCAAATCTTGAATTTTGGGTTTATGTGATTTGGAGATAATAAGTGAATGTCCATCCTTGAGTGGAAATGCGTCTAAAATGGCTATTGAATGTTCAGTTTCATATATCTTTCTAGCTTTTATATTTCCATTGATAATCTCACAAAACACACACTTGCTTATCGAATTCATAATCATATTTGTGCAACTGTTCAATAAATGATTATTATTCCATATTTAATCAAGGTTAATAAAATTGAATGAAAAAAGTAACCTATGGGAAAAACTCTGGTTCATGAAAGACCATTGACTACAATTATGATGAATGAAAATATTGCAAAAGTACTAAGTGATCCCCACAGACTAAAAATTTTAGATCTTCTTTATCATAGGGATCTCTCAACTAAGGATTTATTTGATTTATTGAAAAGAGCAAAATTTAACATCGCCATGACTACTTTGAGACATCATATAACAATATTGAAAAAAAATGATTTGATAAGTGTTCATAAAACAGAAGAGGTTAAAGGAACATTAGTAAAATATTATAAAGCTAATGTAAAGATGCTAGCTTATGAAAACTATCCATTTATTTCGATCGTCAGAGATAACAGGGAAATTATTGATATGTTATATCCAAAATTCTATAAAGCCATCAAGAAAATTATGATAACTGAAAAAAACCTAATGGCAACTATTTCATCCGAATCAAAATCTAAATGCCGAATTTGTAAGACTTTTCATTATGCCGAATTTTTGATTTTCATGATTCTTAATATGATCATAACGAAAGTTCTACGAAAGTTGTTGAAAGCTAGGACCAATGTTAAGATGTAATTGATTTTCATTCACAGAAATATGGCATTTATGCCTATGATGTTCTCATCGTCATTATCAATTCATCTTGATATACTTTATTAAATCTTTAATCTAAGTAAAAAAAATCTATAGTTGAAATTGTTTACAATGTATATGTGCATGTATACCTATAGCTATAGGTATAGGTATAGCTAAATGTGGCTACATTAGGGTTAGATATAGATTTATTATTATGAATGTCGACGAAATTACAAATAAGCATCGGACTCTAGTCATTAACCCCTTTTGAATATTAACCATAAGAAAATGGATTTAATCTCCGGTGGTGGCGGCATTAAATCAGTTCCTGAACACTAATAGATATATTTTAAAATACTAACAAGTTACTATTTTATTTATGACACCTTTGACTTTGCCTTTGCTTCAAGTCAAGAATGTAAATAAAACCTTTCCAATTCATAGGAATATTTTCCACCTTTTACCTTCATCGAATTCCACTAGAAAGGCAATTGATAATGTATCTTTTGATTTGGGACAGGGGGAAGTATTAGTCTTAGCCGGCGAATCTGGTTCTGGAAAAACTACACTCGCTAAACTTATAATGGGTGCCTTAATCCCAGACGATGGTACTATATCTTTTGAAGGGAATGACGTTCACTCCCTAAAAAAAAGGAAGGCACTTTATTCGATGATTCAGATGATCCATCAGGATCCCTATAGTTCCCTAAATCCCAACATCAAAATAAAGGACATCGTCGTGGAGCCGCTAAAAATTCATGAGAATAAATTAAGTCGTAACGAAAAAGATGAGAGAGTGCGTCTTGCACTACGTAGGACAAGACTTGAACCTGTTGAAGAGATTTTAGAGAAATATCCAACCATGCTGTCAGGTGGTCAGAGACAACGTGTTTCAATTGCGAGAGCTATTGTAAAAATCCCAAAATTAATAATAGCCGATGAGCCTGTTTCTATGCTAGACATTTCTGTTAGAGCTGAAATCTTATCATTATTAAATGAGTTAAGAAAAACTCTGAATATTTCCATTATTTATATCACACACGATTTGGCAACCTCACGATTCATTGGTGATAAGATTGGAATTATGTTTGCTGGAAGTATTATCGAATATGGTGATATTGATAAAGTATTACATAATCCGCTTCATCCCTATACTTGGATGTTGTTGGATGCTGTTACGTTCTCTACCAATGAATCTAAATTTTATAAGAGCTTCGATGGAATAAATTTATCTGAATTGCCATTAAAAGGATGTAAATTTTATAATAGATGTAAATTATCTTTTACCGATTGTACCAATGATATAGAACAATTTGATATTAGTAAGAGACATTCTGTTTCCTGTTTTTATTATAGAAACCAAAACCAAAACCTCAATCGTAATATCAATTAGGATTCAATTTATCATCATTCATTTAATTATATGTATCATTCTACTTCTAATTTGACTTTGCTTGGATGATTGTACTTTACCACTTGTGATATTCCATTCTTTGGGTAAACCCCAAATATTAAATCTGATTTTGCTACTGTGGAATCTTTGAGTGTTACCATTATAATTTGATTATTGACAGATCTAAGCAAAAGTATTTTTGAAAGCCTTTCAGTATTTTGAGCATCAAGATGGGCATCTACCTCGTCCATTAAATAAAATGGAGATGGTTTTAGCGATTGTAATGCCAGGAGGAATACTATTGCAGCCATTGTTTTTTCACCTCCAGACAAGGATGTGGATTCCCTAGCAGGTTTATTAGGGAACTGTACCATTAATAAGATCCCGCCAGAAAAAATGTTGTCTGGATCCTCCAGTTCCAAATAGGCATTGCCTCCGGTAATATCGGAGAATGTTTTTCTAATATCATCATCAACCTTCTTAAAAGCTTCGGTAAATAGATTTTCTTTTTCTTTACCTATTTCTTCTATGAAATTCACGATCGAATTTCTCTCTTCTTCAAGATGGTTTCTTTTATCTGATAAACCTCTGTATCCTTCTATTATTTCTAAATAAGTTTCATCTGCTCTAAAATTTACCTTATCTCTTATACTTTCGTACTCTTCTTTTAGCTCGCGATATAGGTTATCCACTTCAAAACTTTCCAACATGGTTTTGTGACCTAACCTTGCAAGATCGTTAGTTTGATTCATCTTTTGATATTCCAGATCTAGAATATCTTTTCTCAAAAATCCAATATCTTTTTCTAATTGATTTGATTCTTTACCAAGTTTTTTTTCTAGTTCGGTTAACTTCTTAATCTCAGTTTCATACTCTTGTAATCTTGAGTAAGTGGTACTCGTTGCTTGAATTATTTCATCTTCCTTTTCCCTCAGAGTTCTTAATTCTGATTCTATGTCTTTTCCATCTGATATGGCTTTTTCTAAAATCCTATTTCTCTCGATCTTTTCCATCTTGATTTGATCATCTTCTTGTATGGATTTATTGTGTGCTCTAGTAGTATTTTCTATATTATTCCTTACCATCGAATGTGTTAATTTTAATTGATTTAGTCGGGAGTTTACGATATCTAGTTCCCTAACAATATCGCGTTCCTCATTTTCAGTTTTCATTATCTTTTGTGTGTCAATTCTTTCATCAGTATTTTTCATTTCATTATTCACTCTGATATTGGTATTAGTAATAATCTTGAACCTCCTTTTAGAGTAGTTAAAATTGCGAAAAAGATCATCTAAACGTGTACTATGTTCCTTATTTATAGCGTATAGCATATCCAAATTCTTAATATTTACTGCTAAGAGATTTTCTAACTCATTGATGTTTTTTATAATATCCAACTTTTCTAGAGAAAATGTATCCCGTATTTCTCGAAGGGATGTCCTCTCCCTATCAATCACATCAAGTTCAGCAATTCTTATTCTTGTTAATTCTTGTAATTTTTCTATATTGTTTTTCAAGTTTTCAATAGAGTCAGAAAGAAGTAAATCCTTGGTAACATCTGCAATTTTTGATCCGTAATCAAATTGCATTAACGACAAATTAGGAAAAAATATTTCTCCACTCGTCGATACAGCTTTGAAGCCATTATTGGATAATAAATATGCTGTCAACGGATTCTTTGTAAGAATCGTGTTGCCAAATAAAAATTCAGGTAAGTGTTCTACTTTGCTTGAAACAAAATCTGAGAGAACTCCCAAAATTGATGGGTTATCTTCAATATCTTTTATCTTTTCTCCACTAAGTAATTCTAATGGAATTATCTTAAGAAAATGTATCCCTTTATTTTTTGAGTATTCTGCAAGTGTAATCATACTTTTGATGTCTTTTACAATTACGGCTTTCATCCATTCGTTTCCGGATGCTACTACTGCTTTTTGGTATTTCTCATTCCATGTTATTAAATTAAATACGTATCCTATAACATCTAAATTTTTAAAGTCTTTTAATAGAGTTGCAATCGAATAGTCCTCGGTTAAACTATTCTTTGCTAGGTTTATTTTCTCTTCATATTTGATGATAACTTTTTCTGCATTTTCTATTACTCTTTTTGAGATGTTAGTTTCGGTGGTAGCTTTAAAAAACTTTTTATCAATTGCTTCTTTCTCTCCTTCCTTCTTTCTTATTTCAGTATCAATCTCATCAATCTTCGATCTTAAACTGAGAATAGCATTTTGAATTTCCTGATTCTTTGTAATGAACTTGTAGATTTGTGAATCATTTTCTTTTATCTTTTCGGAATAATTTTTGATGTTTTCTTCAAATCTGGCTATGGTTATTTCAATTTTTCCTTTTATGGAGATTAACTTATTTATTCTATCTGTCAGGAAATTCTTGTATGTTATCTCGCCTGAGTTTATCTTGTTAATTTCGTCTATTTCTTTGGTTTTCTCTGATTTCTTATTTCTCAACTCATTTTGAATTTCTTCATCTATCTTGATCTTCGATTCAATCTCTACTAATTGATTGTTTAATTCGATCTCATTTTCTCTAAAAGTTTTTTGATCGATCTCATTGGTTTTCTCCTTTTGATGTAATTGATCAAAATAATGCTCTGCCTCTTTTATGATAGCTCTATTTCTTTCGTATTCATAAGCTACTGTTGATAGCCTTTTCTCATTTTTTGTTCTTTCACTACTTGCGGAATTGGCCTGGACCAAAAATAGCTTTTTCTCTTGGCTAATGTTTTCTATTTGAGTGGTTACTTCTTCTAGTTTTTTTGAAACCTCATGACTTTTAATTTCCTTAATTTTTTGCTCTTCATTGAATTCTAATATTTTTCTAGTTAGATTATTTAGGCTTCCGGACAGTTTTATTGCTTTTAGTCTATTTATTTCTGATTCTATTTGCAAATATCTGTGTTGATCATTTCGCTCCTCTTCTAGCTCATCAATTCTGTTCCTTACTTCGTCCATTTTAGCCAATGCTATTTCAAGCCTTCTGTCAGATTCCTCGAGTTGCTTATAAGCTTGATCTTTCTTTTCATCAAAATATGAAAGCCCTACTATATCTTCAATTATTTTTCTCCTTTCTTCAGAATTCAGTTCTGATATTCTAGTAATCATCCCCTGTTGGACTATATTCAGTTTATTGGGAGATGCGACAACTATTTCTAATAGTTCCAAAATGTTATTTCTCGATACTCTCTTTTTGTTCAAATAGTATTGACTTTCTCCAGTGTTGGCTCCAGACATTTCTCTTGTTATGGTAACAAGATTGTCATCAATGGGGATTCCTCTATCTTCATTGTCAAAAGTTACACTGACCTTGACTATCTTATGGATATTATTATTTGAACTACTATCATGAAAAAGCGAGTGAAATTTGTCTACACGAAGGGCTTTTGGACTATTTTCCCCTAAAGCGAATATTATTGCATCAAGAATATTGCTTTTGCCTGACCCATTTGGTCCGGTTACAGCAATTAGGCCTTTTTGAAAATTTAGTGAAATGTTCTTTGATCCAAACGATTTAAATCCAAAAACATCTAATTTTTTGATGTAGACCAAAATTATATTATACTTGGATGTTTTCTTTCTTTATTATTTCTTTTTTTTATAGGTCATTTTTGTATATTGTTGTTAT
>DATEIH010000171.1:0-2582 GCA_035279165.1 Candidatus Nitrosocosmicus sp.
ACATATTTCAAGCCTCTCTGCTCGTCGAATTCTTTATAATAATCTCACTACTGTAATTTAGTTACTATTTAATTTATATACTTTCTGTAAATAATTAAAATCCTAGTTAATGAAAAATTTCGACAACCATGACAATTTAGACTTGAATTCTTTCTCTCCTACTCTTATAACTACATACTCACAAAGAGCTGTAACATCAATTCATTCCATAGAGCGCATTCTATATGTACTACTATCAGTATTAGTGGCCTTTGCATTACTTGTTTTTATAGATACAGCAGCAGTTAAAGGATATATAAAATTCTTATCTGAAGATGAGTATGATATTGTTCTCTCATTAATAGCTTTTGTTGCCATAGGGATCATCGTATTAATGTTAAGAATCATATTGAATACTCGAAAGAAACTTGACAATTGGGCTTATGTTTTTGAGAAAAACTCCATCGGATCTTTAATTAGTATGGGTCTTTCAAATTTAGATAGGAAAACCCTTCTATTTTCCATTATTGAGAATATCGGTGAAATCGGTGAACCAATTAAAATGTATATTTCCAAAAATAAGGATAATATTGACTCTTTCTTTGATCAGGGGAGTACAAAAGAACCATTGTTTGACGTTTTGATCGATGGTGACAAGCTAATATCTAAAGATAACAGTAAGGACGATGACTTGCTCAGAAATAAACTAAATGAGTATGGGGCTGTAGTTGGAAAGATAGTTACCATTCCTAACACAATTGATACTACTGAGATTAAGGCCTTTATTAGATCAGTGTTAGAATATTCTAAATCCAGCAATAAATATGTTGGACTGGCATTATTGGCAGGAAATGAAATAACAAGTGAAGCAATGGATTACGCTAAAAATTATTCTAACAACTCAATCGGTTACCTAATATTAATAGAGAAACCCAGTATCATGAATTCAGTCTGAAAATTCTCATTGAGAATATAAATCGAACCTTATTCATTATCTGGGTCCAACTTATTAACTGATCTTGAAAAATCCAGAAAAGACTTTATCCATTTGTGGTACGCTTCTATTCCTTTCTCTGTGATCTTGTAAAACGTTGAATTGGGTGTTTTAATAGATTGAATGAACCCATTATTTTCTAACTCCTCCATTAAATCGTTTATTCTATCTGACCTTTGCTGTTTAATTCCGGGTAATTTATTAATGATATGATATTTTGATATGGGAGTATCCCTTGAGGATATACAAAGGTATTCTAGAATGGATAATATAGTATACTCTGGAGATAATCTTTTCTTTCTTTTAACACCCATTCTCTATCCCATCAAAGTCCTTGTTGATTAAGTAGTATTTGTAAATTGGTATTAATATTGCTTTTTTTAAATCAATAAAAGAGGTACTAAGTTTAGTAATCCTTAATTACTAGTATCAAATCTGACTTTATAATCAAGAACATACACAGAGCTTTAATTCTCTGGATCCGTTAGCTCTTTTATTAAAATTTCAAATGGTACTTTGCTTGGACCAATCCGAATCTTTGCTGATAGTATGAATTTCAGGCCAATATTTCACTTAAGTGGTACCCATGGTTTGAGTTCAAAATCGCAATTTGCTGTGGGGTCATTGATTCTAGATCTTTGTTTTTATAAATATACATTGAAGTTAAGGGAAAGTCAAATAAATCCTCTAGGATCTTATCATAGTTAATTATGGCGTTCTCCAACCTTTCTCTCAAAAATTTATTAGTTTCTACAAAGATCCTAATCCCTTCTTTTCCACTCTTAATGGCAGTAGTGATTAGAATCTCCCATTTTTTTAGAAATATTTCCGCGTTTAAACAGTCATTTGGATTATACCATGCTTCAGTTGGTTTGATAAGAATACTATCTTTATTTTTGAAATTCTTATCCATTAAGAATTTTGCAGACTGGTTCAATGCATTATAGATCTTATTATTTGAGTAGTTTTCCAAAAAAACAATTACCAATTCATTCTGGTCTAAACCTTTTTTAATATAGGGATGAAAATCATGTAATTCTAGTTCCCTAGAGTAGCACACCACAAACACGTGACTCCCCCGTTTTAATAATTCAAAAGACTTCATTTAGTTTTTACGAATACTATCT
Source organism: Candidatus Nitrosocosmicus sp. (assembly GCA_035279165.1). GTDB lineage: Archaea > Thermoproteota > Nitrososphaeria > Nitrososphaerales > Nitrososphaeraceae > Nitrosocosmicus. The sequence goes on from DATEIH010000171.1 coordinate 2,101, forward strand.
CGTTCATTATGTATAAAAGTAGTAAGGCAACACAGTTCTAGCATCGATTAACTTTGTTATAGATGTTTCTATGTTAGGTAACTGTACATCCTCTGCAAATCCTTCATCTCAACTAGTATTTCAGTAATAGCCTATAAAGCAGTTAAAGAACTAAATTGGTAGTGTTTTAGAAAAATGGCTCCTAGAATAATAATTGTTTTAACTGTGATATGGGGTTATTTATTGGGTTTAAAATGTTAGTTGAAATTATAACTTCAACTTCATTAATGAGGTTTACTTGTGGGGTTCATGACACTAGTTATCCGTAGTAACAGTAATAATGTTACACGGTCCCTTAACTACATTCCTTCACTTTTTTTATATCTTTGCTAATAGAGTTTATCCATGGACAAGATAATAACAAAAATTCCGAAACTCAAAAATCGACAAATGAAAGCATATGATTATGAATTGACGAAAAATTTGAATGATGATAACATATC
>DATEIH010000172.1:0-3685 GCA_035279165.1 Candidatus Nitrosocosmicus sp.
TAACTCCTGAAAGCATCTAAGGAGGAAGCCTTTCCCGAGAAAAGACAACCTTCCGTAAGGAGGAGGGCGGCCATAGAAGATGGCGTTGATGGAATGGAGGTGTAATTATCAAGCCTTCGGGCGAGGTATTCAGCCTGCCATTACCAATAGCCCAACGCACCTGATCTGTAATTAAGAAAATTACAACCGACAAGTAAAAAAAATAAAATAAAATTGTAGGTGGGTAATCCTATGTATATGTATTCATGCATCGATGGATGTATGGATGTATGGATGTATGCATTATGTATGTATATCTAAAAAACACAGAAAATATGAACTACATTTCTTCTATTTCATGCGTAAAGAATGGCTATTAGAAAGAATTTCTAAAAACTAATTGAAAATAGTTTGATGGAGTCTTATCCTTTTTTCTTCGTATAAAAATTAATGTTTCTTTTAAAAATTATATATATTAAATATATTAAATATACAAGATTATTCAACAATTGAGCCTAGTATTTAATCAACACAAGGAAGGGAGTCAAATTATGGATTTTATTGACATTCTAGGCTACAATATGAGATTCATCAAGTTTTGTCGCCCCGAATCAAGGAAAACTATTGTATTATTACATGGATTAGGTGCTTCTGCAGAAAGATGGTCGGCTTTATGGCCCTTACTCAAAAAATACAATGTAGTAATTCCTGATCTTATAGGGTTTGGATATAGTGAAAAACCACTGATAGAATATACAATTGATTTTTTTGTTAGATCCCTAGAGGAATTTTTTAGAAAGATGCAAATTCAAAATCCAATAATACTTGGCTCTTCCTTTGGAGGACAATTAGCAATAGAGTATAGTTTAACTTACAAAGATTTCTTTGAGAAAATGATTCTGGTTTCTCCTGCTGGGACATTAGAAAAGCCAACATATGTTCTTAGCCAGTATATTTTCTCTGGTTTGTACCCCACTAATGAAAATGTCCATAGAGCGTTTGAAATGATGGCCAATAATAAAGAATATGTAGTTGATGACGCAACAATCAAAGATTATGTCAATAGAATGAGACTTCCTAATTCCAAATATTCACTCATTTCCACCTTGCTTGCAATGCGCAAAGACCAAAGCTTACGCAAAAGATTGATCGAAATAGCCATACCCACATTGGTCATTTGGGGAAGAAGGGATACTACAATCCCAGTAGAAAACATAGAATACTTTAAACAAATGCCAAATGTTATGACTTTGATACTTGAAGGAAGTGGTCATAGTCCATATGTAGAAAAGCCATTGGAATTTTATAAAATAATTGAAAATTTTATAGACTCTTGATTTGATCTTATAAAACGTTTACAACATTAAAATATTGATGAGATATTTAATTTTCTATGAGTAATGAAAATGAAAATGGCGACAAGACTACTGATTTAAAAAAGACAATCGAAAAAACTACAGAATTTCAGCAAGACTTGGTAAGACAATTTTCAAATTTTCAATATAATGCCTTCCAAAATATGTTCTCCTCACTTCAAGGTTTTACCAATTATAACGCAATGTTCAAAACGAACGTCCAAAGCGGTGGTAGAATATCGATCCCAGAAGCAGAGAGACAGGCCCTTGGCATTGAGGAGGGCGACCTTGTGCAAGTAATTATCATACCATTGGCGCGTAAACAAAAGAATTCACAAAAGAACTAATATCAGTGTATTTTTATCCAATTGCCCAACTTGGGCAAAACAACGTTTTGAGAATATCCGCTTGCTATCAATCCTACGTGGCCAGTTGAAAACCTCATTAAATTCTTGTCTGTACTTGATACAAGATCATTTAAAGAAACACTACACTCCGGAGAAACAAGATGGTCTTGATCAGCTACCACATTTAAAAGAGGTACTTTAATGCTTGATAAATTTATTCTATTTTCACCCACAACCAGTTTGTTTTTTGAAAAGAGGTTTTTCTGATAAATATCTTTAATCCATTGTCTAAAGGTTTCTCCTGCAATAGGAGGGGTATCGTACAACCATTTTTCAACTCTTAAGAAATTTTGAACGAAACTTTCATCCTTAAGGTTATCGAACAGATTCAAGTACTTGTTCACTCCTTGTTTGAATGGTTTCAAGGATGCATAACAGCTGTATAATAATTCGTAGGGGAAATTTTCATAATGGGATAAGATTTTGTCTATATCCATATTTTGGGCCATATTCTTTATGACGGTCTTGTCCTTCTCAGTATCCACAACGGGAGCTACTGTTATCAAATTCTTTACATTTTTCTGATATAATGATGTATAAATTAACGACATTGTAGCACCCATACAATATCCCTGAAGCGATACCTTGTCTATATTTTCGATGCTCTTGACAATCTCCACGCAATCATAGATAAAAAGGTTGACGTAATCATCAATAGTTGTGAATTTGTCAAATTTGCCTGGTGATTTCCAGTCTACAAGATAAACGTTTATGCCTTGATCTAGAATATTCTTTATCCAACTTTTGTTTGGTTGCAAATCCAGAATATATGACTTGTTGATTAGGGCGTATACTATGATCAAAGGGTATTTGTATACGCGTTCTTTGGTTGACTTGTAATGTAGTAATCGAAAAAGACCTGTCTCCTTTATTACCTCATACTCGGTCTGTCCTGTTTCAATTTTTTCGATATTTGATAGTAATTTTTTCATCTCCGCTAATTTTTTAAAGTTTTCAGGCTCGTTCACAAAATTTGTATACTCATTCAAATAGTGGTCCAGTATTGTTTTACTCATTTTTTCTCTCTTTCATCCAGTTTTTGATTTCTAAAGTTATCTTCTTTATTTCATATAAATCCTTAAACAATAAATCTTTTTCTTCTTTACTGAGTGATTGTCTGCTCATATAAGGTAGAGACGCGTCAAAAAATTTTTGATAGCTCTTGTTTAAGTCGATATATATATTGATTAAATTGTTATAATTGACTGAAAAATCTGTTGACTCAAACATGTTAGAGAAAACCTCTTCGAAAGAATTAATTATTAACATACGCGTTTCATGTGAATTCTTGCCGTCAATGCCTGCAGAAACTTTTTCTAACGCCTGAAAATACGAATTTATCATCTGGCTCAAATATTTATTTAGATATCTTTGATAATTAATCAGAACATTTCCGTATTCTCGCATGTTATTCACATTAATTTGAGGATCATTAATCATTGAAATAAAAGGACCTACTGTAGAAATTTTGTTCAATTCAGTCAACTGCTTGAAGAAATTTTCAAAAATATCGACGAATTTTCCATTCACATAGGCGACGCTAGCCGAATCCTTATTCTCATTATTTTGGCCCTTATCGTCACTTTGCAATGATTTTATTCACCTCATTTTTGGTATCGTCCTTTTCGCTTTTATTAAGAGTTGTTTTGCAGTTGATATCAATTTGTATGTGAATTGCGGATATTAACTTTATTATAAGATCATGTGAGTCAATTAAGATTATGCCGATGAACTGCTTAGATTGGTGTTCTGGAATAGCATATCTTTGGTTTTAAAATACTTTACGTATAACAAAGGCCAGGAAATAGTAGTGACTTGTCACACCTCTTTATTTATTGACGGTCTTAAAGACATAATTTAATAGATCACAATCAAATCAAATAATTGTCTTGTCTATTCCACCAAAATTACGGCATTGTTGTCGACTTGAATAAAGCCTTCAAA
>DATEIH010000173.1:0-6639 GCA_035279165.1 Candidatus Nitrosocosmicus sp.
TTCACAAATGGTAGAATCGATGAAAAGAGACCCAATTATTTTTGCATTGAGCAATCCTACACCAGAAATTTTACCCGATAAAGCAAAAAGTGCAGGGGCTAGAATTATTGCAACTGGTAGATCAGATTTTCCAAATCAAATCAATAACGCGGTAGTTTTCCCCTCAATATTTAGAGCGTTATTAGATTTAAGAATAAAAAATTTAGATGAAGACATATTGATTTCTGTATCCAAATCTATAGCAGACTTGGTCGACATTAAGCATCTAAACGAAGAATTCATCATTCCTAAGATAAACGATCCGAGGATACTACCAGTAGTTACAAATTCCTTAAAGGAATACATTTTGAATCATAATCCGAGCTGATAAAAAGTTGCAATCTAAAAATAAGGCATGGTTTATCATAAAATGGTTTACTCAAGTCTTTAAAAATGTCAAATTTATCGAATTGATAATTAGCTGCTAGCAGTAACATATCACGTATAAATTACAAGACTCATTGAGTAGGCAAACTATCAAGAATCATAATTTTCCTATCAATAAGAATGTGTTAGACCATTTAAGGGATATATATAAAAAGAAAGGAAACAGAAACGAGGAATTCTAATAATACGTAAAATGATGAATAAGTATAAAGTCATATTGTATCAGAATTTAGTTCCTAGTGGTAACAAAAACAAAAATCTGATAATCTTATTAATAGTCTAACACATCATCATCAATCATAGCAGGAAACAGGGAATTGCGATTGTTTGGTATATTCGAATTCTAACAGCTATTTACGTTGTACGCTTGGGGGGCAGGCTTGGTGCCTTGATTGCCAGATTACTTGCTTGAGAACACTATTCTTCTGGCTCTTGGATAATGCGTATACGGTACTTGGATATCGATAATCACCCAAAAAATCAGGAGCAAATAAAACCTGGAGAGACATGGTTGGAATAATAATTGAAGTCTTCATTATATTATCATCCCACAACATCTTTCACAAGAGTAGACTTTATAATTAAATTCATTTTTTCGGAACTTGATCCGAAATAAGATTTTGGTATCGACAGATATTATGATGTTCCTCAATGGTCATATCATTAAAAATAATTGCTGAATATATGGAGTTAGCACTAGTTACAATGCTTAGCACTATGTTAATATCTTTGTAAATGTACATAAAAATATGGTTTTCATTCGAGTAAAAAGAGTAAAAGGTTTTGATTATTATTACCTTGTAAAGAGCCAATGGGATTCGAAAAAAAAGATCTCTACGCAACATACAATAAAGTATTTGGGAAAGGCTGCTGATGTGACAATTGATAGCATTCCTCTAGAATATAAGAATAATCCAAGAATCTTATCCCTGATAGCGTCAGTTTCACAAGAACATGAAAACAAAATGATCATAACAGCAACATTGAAAAAAAGGATTTTTGAAGCATTAAAGGATGGAGAGATTGAAAAGATAGTAGATGTTGCGAGAAAATACAAAGAACAAGCAAGCTTAGCTGAATTTTATGATAATATATTAAGACCCGTTATGTATGATGTGGGGCATCTCTGGCAAGAAAATAAATTAGATATAGGAATGGAACATGTCTGCAGCAACACAGCAAACAAAACAATTCACAAGATCATAGATTCAATAAAACCTAAAGATAAAATGGAGAACATCATCATATGTACTCCTGACGGGGAACTTCATAATATAGCCTGCAATATCATAGAATCCTTACTCATTGAAAGAGGGTTTCAAGTTAATAATGTATCACCCTCAATTCCCACTGATTCGATGATTAATTATATAAATGAAACCAAACCATTTATGATACTTATTTCAGTTACGCTAAAGGATAACATAGCATCAGCAGTAAGGCTCATAAAAAAGATCAGTAGTGTATTCAGTATTCCCATTTTGGTAGGAGGACTGGCGATAAATTATAGTAGCGATATTGAAAGAAAAAACATAGAAGCTATTAGTCCTTACGTTAGAATAGTTGTAGATACTCCATTAAGTACAATCGTAAAAACTGTTAAAGATATAGCCAAGGGTAACGACACGAGAAATATCAGGGATCTTGAACCAGAGTTATCTGTTTAGATAAAAATTACCTCCTTTAGTAAGACTCTGATGGGATAAGAAAATGAAAAGTAGGTCAAATGAGAAAAAATCAGCTAAAATGTGTTTATTTATTCATAAAGATTGATCTTCATAATAATAACATGTATAAATTATGAAAACATTTTTGAAATATAAGCGGAGTAGCATTGCAGATATTAGTATTTCAGTGTCTTTTCCATTGCTTGTAAATAATATATATATATTTTATATTTTGTATTCAAAGACAATTTAAATATTAAAAATTGTCACCATAATTTTTCATATTAGAATCTACCTGGTCTTGAGGGTTTACAGTCCCTTTCTGCTTAGGTTTATGTTCACTCTTATGAACCCTAGCGTCCATCTCTTTTTCATGTTCTTCACGTACATGATGTAACCTATCCTTTTCGTGAATGAATTCTTTTCCACATTTATGACATTTTAAGGTTGACTTATGATGAACTGTTTTATAATGATTTATCAAATCTTCCTCAGAACTAAATTTTTCTCCATCAACTTCGCAAGAATATTTTTTATGAAAGAAATCCACACATCTTCTAGACAGAAGATATTATTAAGTTCTTTTATTATGTATTAGTAGAACCATAGCGACAGTAAGAAAGATCATCACCATCAATGATATTTCAGATTGTGAGATTAAGTCTGATATATAATATTGGATTGGTCAGATCCATGAAATAAGAATAAAAAGCATTTGTAGATGAAAACAAGTATCTATCATGCTAAGTATTCATAATATTCTAAAATATTACCTGAAGAGATAAAGGATCAGTTTATCAGATTAATTATCCAATCATACATTGGCATATTGGCAACGGCTATGAATGACATCCTAGAATTTACAGAAAGATTAGCATTTAATTCCTTTCCAGAGGTATCGAAAATTAACCCTCCCGCTTCTCTAGCTATTAGATAACAGGCGGCCATATCTATTGCCCTTATTTTGTCTCGTATATCAATGTATGCATCTATAGAACCACGTGCAAAATAGCATAACTCTAATGCATTTGCACCTAGGTGTCTAACGTGACTAATTGATGAAACCAATTTTGAGATCGATATAAAATGAGCTTCTGACAGTCCAGAAATATTTAATCCAATCACCATTTCCTTTATGGAAAGTGAAGGTTCCTTCGAAGTTTGGATTCTCTTTTCATTTAAGAATGAGCCTGTGGACCCGGAAGCATGATATAAGTCTCCAGATACTAGGTTAAATACCACAGCATCAGTAACGGATTTTAAATTAGTATCTGGAGAATAAGCAAGCGAACAGCAGTAAAACGGCAATCCACAATTAGCGTTGGTTGTACCGTCAACTCCATCCATAACAATTAATCCGTCATCTTTGCCTTCTATAAAACCACATTCTTCTCCCACAACGTCAGGATTAAAAGAATTCTTCTTTAGAATCTCAAAAACAGATTTTTCGGCAAGCAAATCAATTTTAGTAGATACGTCACCGCCTGCACCGATTCCAAACTTTTCTTGTCCCTCAACGGTACCAATCAGATCATGGGTATTCTTATAAACACTAACAGCACATTCTTTTAATATATCAAGGATCGGCATATTAAATCACAATAATCTTAATTTAATAAGCAAATAAAAACTATGAAATAAAGACTCCTGGTTTAAAGGCAATAAATCTAGGAGATCAGATAAAAGATATAAGATTGATCAAATCTTGTAATTACATATCATTGAATCCCATGATTGTGAAATACTAATTGCATCTATAACTATATTGTACTATATACATTAAATGAAAATAAAATATCAAATTTCATCTCTTCGACGATATTTAATGGTCAATATCAAACGGTGAAGGATGAACAGCCAAGCTTCAAAGGACATCAGTTTTGTCTGAATATTGTCTCAATTATAACCTAATGACAAATAATAAAAACTCCAATCTACTAACTACTGTATAAATGCGCAGGGAGCTCAAAAAATTACAAAATGATATGACGACGACGACGACAAATGAGGAGCTTTTGGGTGTGGTCATAGGCGTAACTAAGCCCGGTTACATTACTTTTGAGGGTAAAGAGCCTGTAGGTTTAGGAGAATACATCACAATGACGGACGGGTTTCAAAAAAGAATTCTGGGTGTAGTTGAATCATGTTCTATTAAGAGCGATGCACTAGATGAGATTTCCAATTTTGAAGAAGCTCTAGAAAGCAAGGTTGTAGCTGAAATAAACAAGAGAGATAAGAGCTTTAAGGTCAATGTAAAAATTCTCGGTATGCTAGACATGTTAAAAAAATCAAAAGCCATATTACCTGAAATACCACCACTACCAGGAACTGAGATATATAGAGCAAAAAAGGAAGATTTAAAGGACATTTTTGATTCTGATGAAGAATCATGGCTAAAGATAGGTACTCTCCTGAGAAATGCGAATGTGAATGTCAGAGTAAACATCAATAGACTTGCAACTAGACACCTAGGAATTTTAGCAATGACAGGTATGGGAAAAAGTAATTTAGTCAGTGTTATTGCAAAATCGATAGCAAAAATTCCCGGCACTATGGTGATCTTTGACTATCATGATGAATATCGCTTTCTACATGGAGAGAACATAAATTTTGTCCAGGCTCAGATAAACCCAAGATTATTAACTTCGGATAAGTTTGGAGAGGTCATAGAAATCAGAGAAAATGCAGATATTCAAAACACAATATTACTAAAGGCCTACGATAACGATGACCTGAAAAAGAAAATAGGGGATGACTTTTGGGAGGAATTAGAGAAAAATGTAAAAGACATAGGTCTTAGGGAAAAGAGATTTGCAAGTTCTGCAGACAGAGTATTAGACAAGATCAAGGAAGCTAGGAGAAGATTTGATAGCATTTTGATTCCAAATGCATCAGATCCTGTTTCTCAAATCAGAGAAGGTTGTATAAATATAATAAATCTGATAGAATTTACTGAGAAACAAGCTAACGTAGCAATATCGTTTTACCTCGAATCAATACTGTATCAAAGAAAGCTTTCAAAGAGCCAGAGCTTTAAGTCAAATTATCAAAGCACTGACCAAATATTATTTCATAGTCCAGTTATTGTAGTAATTGAAGAAGCCCATGTGTTTATGCCGAAAAATGAGAATACGGATACCAAATATATTGCTTCTAAAGTTGCAAGAGAAGGAAGAAAATTTGGGGTAGGATTAATAATTGTATCCCAAAGACCACGAACTTTGGACCCAAATGTACTAAGCCAAATGGGTTCCTTATCAATAATGAAATTGGTCCAACAAGAAGACCAATCACAAATTGAATCATGTAGTGAATCAATAAACGGTAAAATTATTGAGCAATTACCATCCCTTAATCCAGGAGAAGCATTGTTAGTAGGACAGTGGGTAAATTTACCTTCCTTTATAAGAATTGACGAAATAGTAGAAAGAACAATGGGAAAGGATCCAGAACCAGTAAACGAGTGGAAAAACATCAAAGAGAAAAAAGAGATGTCAATTGAGGACAGTCAGATGTATATCAGAGAAGATTACATAGAGGAGGAATACATACAGGAGGAATACATAGAATAGGATGATAAAGAGTTAAATACATAAATTTGTTAGAACCTATCCCCTAATTGTAATAATGAACATCGCCGTGATTACCAAAACTAGGGAAAGGATAGATCTAAAGCTATATGATGAAAATCTAAAAAATTTGACTGACGAGATTTTTGAGGATATATATACATTGAATTTCTTCTTACAAACTATCCCAAAAACTTTTGGTCAAGACAAGACGCTCTTGATTTTTAATGATATGGAGAGAAAAAATAGCACGTTAGACTTTCCTAAAAAAGATGCAGATTTGGAAGATTACTACCACCACAATATAAAACTTTTACTGGCCAAGGATGAGAATTCCTATTTCATACAAGAATAGATAACTCTTTTCTTTTACTTGACATAGGATCATAAAGAATTAGAGAATGTTAAAGTCATTTATTTATTTTCTATGTTTCAGGATTATTATATTTAAAACATTTCCTTGCTATTGAAACCTTGCTTATAGAGTGACATATTGGACATTCAGCCCAGTTTTTTCCTCCAGAATATCTCCAATAATAATTACACTTTTGGTACATACATTGAATCCAAAATGTTTTTTTCGGACCCTTCAGCCAGTTTTCTTGTAATGGTTTACGGGTTCTTCTGGCCTCTCTTGGCAAACGAGATAATTTCATGGTGTTTACGACAACTACTATATTTGCTAAGATCTATTAATCTTTTCTAAACACGCAATCTTATTGAGTCTCAATATTGCGATTGAGAATAAGTATATGCTTGCACGTTTATGAATTTTAGACAACACTTACACTGGAACCTTTCTCAGTCATCCTGAATTTATATACTTGTTCAACCTCAGAATTTTCAAATATTTCCTCGTCATGAGTAATAATTATCATTTGGGACAAGGGACTCATCCCTTTACTAAAGACATTGGAAATAATTTTCACAAACGATCGACGTCTTTCCTCATCCAAATTGGTCGTAGGTTCATCTAG
>DATEIH010000174.1:0-24176 GCA_035279165.1 Candidatus Nitrosocosmicus sp.
TGCCTGATAGATTTCGTTCTTTTTATGGGATTTAGATGACAAAATATTTTACGGTAACGGAAATTCATGTAACAATGCTAAAACTCGGATTTACCCGAATCCATAAAAGAAATAATACTCTCATCTTCAATGTAGTCGTACGGACTATACAAATCCATTCTAATATCTTTGAGCCGCTCGATCCAATGGTCTATAGAGTTGGGTAGGATGAGAGATGAAGAGGCATGAATTTTTCTACTGCCTGTGCATTCATTACATATTTCAGGCTAATCTAAAAAAATATGTATTATCACTGGATCATTTGTTTTAAGGCCGAACAGAAGATAACACTATTTTGGATCATCGTGGCTTACCGTTAACTTTGCAGGTAATCGCAAACCGTTAGAATAAAAATCATTATTTATATGATGCTTTTTAGTCACGGTAGTAACTAGGTGTATTGCAAGAACATTTCTATTCATACAATTTTACCACTGTTATCCCCCTCTACCCATTGTTTAAAAGATATACGCGGTAAATTAAGCAAATCAGTAGTTCGAGTATATATGCCATTCTTGTGCATCCTCCCAACTGGAGATATTAGATCGGTAAGTACCGTTTGATTTTCATAAGGATCTACAAATTCTTTCTTTATATGCACATAGACTATTTCTCCCAATAATATGCGAGTATTTCCGATTTCTACTGTACTTGCTAGTTGGCATTCAAGGTTTGCGGGCGACTCTGCAATTCTTGGAGGCTTTACCTTTATGGATGATAACTTGGTTAGCCCGGCAATTTCGAACTCGTCAACTTCAGGTGGAAAATCAATGGATGTAATGTTCATTCGATCTAAAATACTCTCGTTTACAACATTTATCACAAACTCCTTTGTTTTCTGGATATTATACCCAGAATCTTTCAAATCATTTTTTCTAGTTTCGTCTTTTCCAATACCTATGGCTACAATAGGAGGGTCATTTCCCATTAAATTAAAAAATGAAAAAGGAGCAGCATTTGGGATTCCTTTATTACTCAATGTTGAAATGAGGGCAATTGGTCTTGGAGCAATTAGAGAAACTAAAAGAGTATATCTAAGAGGTGCTTTCATCTCAGAGATATCAAATTCCAAAGTATCCATTTAATGTATATAACAATCACTTTTTATATTCTCATGGACTGTAAATGTCATCTCTTTGACGGTCTTTTCAATTAAGAGGCATTCGAATAAGATCAAAACGATTTGAGAAAAAATGGAATATTAGTAGTTCTATCTCCGTTGCAATTAATGTAGTCCTAAACATCGATTCCAGCAAACAGAGGTTTAATATAAAAGACTGATAATATTAAACAATATAAAACAGAACAAAACTGAAATGTGATTGTTATTTTAAAAGAATATAAAAAAATAGGTCATTGAATGTCTGGATTGGGATTTAGATTCTATTCGATTTTGATTTCCTTACCTGCGGGTTTAGCAACTTTCTTTTTGTCGAAAGTTATTTCCAATATGCCATTGTTATATGCCGACCTTGCAGTCTCGATATCTGCTACCTCTGGTAGTTCTATATTCTTATGATATTTTCTTTGAGCATCCTTTGATGTTATTACCTCAACTTGCGAGTCATATGCTTTTATTTTAATGTCTTCTTTTTTGATACCAGGCATTTCAACCACTACTTTGACCTCCTTATCCGTCATGTTCACATCAACTAACGGTTCTCTTTCTGCAGAGATTTGGGATGGTTGTTCCAAACGCGATCCTCGATTTTGATTATCGCCGTTCTTTAGAGATTTGACATTTCCAAATTCTCTTACATGTGGTTTGCCGTCAGGTCCTATAGTCATCGAATATCCGTAAACTATTGGCCCTACTTCTCTAACCTTTCCACCTTCTTTTGTTTCGTACTCTCTTACAAGTTCTTTGGGAGCGTTATTTGAGATATTGTTAAACACATCAAACATTCTGTTCATTTCCTTATGGATATCATCAAAATCGCTGAATCCATATCTATTAAAAAATCCTAAACCTCTTCCTCCATCTTTGCCTAAACTTAGTTCAAAAAATCTGTTAATCCAATCGCTTGGTATTATATCCCTATTGCTCATTTACCATATACACCTAATATATGTAATATCTATTACATTATATATAGTTTTCTTACATTTTGTAATAATGACATATGTGGGAAATACGGTTTACAAGTTTAAATTCTATTTGTGCAGAAACTTAGGGTACAAGGAGTTAAGGCAAAATACTGCAGTTTGTGAAAATCCTGGCAAATTTGATTATTTCAATTATTCTGAGCTTGATATGAAAAAATTTATACCAGTTATTCTGGGGTCTTTCTTTTTCTCATGGATATAACTTATTTGGACTTGCAACGAAAGAATTGGAAATTTATATCTTTTGACAATTCCATATACGTTATATAAAGTATCTACGATTGTTAGAGATCATTTACGAGTAGGACTCTATTATGAAACTGCGCTCACATTCTTAATTGTCTAACATCTGGGTAGTGGAAAAACGTATTAAAGGTGGGGATGTATTACCTTGGTGCTAGTTAAGATTGATAAAATTAGCGATGTAGAACGGAAGATAAAGGCTACACTACTCGATATTGACGATCTAGGCTCTGTGGTTCCAATAAAAGATCTTGAATTGAACCTACCATCGCATGATGAATCAGTAATTAACATTTTAAAGGCATCTACTCACGTGATCATTTTTACTGATATTCCTCCAATAGGATCCAATCCTACAATAATATCTGCCATTAACTTGACTGACGACGAGTTAAATCATGAAAAAGAGAATATGATCAAGGTTGCAAATGATAAAAAAATAAATTAGAGTAAGAATACGACCTTAATTCTCAAGCTCGATCATCATGTCCATTTATCGAATTTGAAATATTTTGTCTGAGCAATAAAAACTTAAATTCTTTAACCCACTACCTCAAAAACAATTCTCACAGGTAATACTAGAATGATCTTAAGAGGATTGATGTCTGGATGAACAAATTTATTATTACAGTTTCCAGGTCTACAAATTCGATGCTTAACTAACATTCCCAATACATAACATACTGGAATAAAAAAATCACCGTGAGCGATTGACGGCCATACTAAATTATCGACAAAATGATGGATGGAGAAATATATGGAGACGCAGTATTATTATCTCGTACCATAACTGACAAAACATTCAAGACATCAGAGGTTTCTCACTCTCCTATGTCATTATGATATCCGCAATATAATCTCTAAATTTATCTACAACAATCTTAAAAAGTATTATTGTCAATATGCAGCTTTTGGCTAATACCTACTTCCACAATCTTTGATGCATTAAATGTTACTACATCCATATGTATTGTCCCCTCATCCCTATCGCCTGATAGAGGACGGTCTTTTATATGAGATCTTTGAAACTGCAAAGGTGAGAAATAATTTATTCTAAATTAATCTCGTTACTAAAATTAATATTATATAACATCCGGTGTAATACTATTCTGACAAGATTTGGATATATGAATTAGAAGATCAATTACAATACTGCAAGAATTTTACCAATTGAATGTTAACTTTCAAAACATTAAATTGGGTTTAATAAGATCATCCTGCTACTTGCACACATCCATAATCCACTAAGTATAAATCATTCCTTGGTTTGGGTTTACTTATATGATGCAAAAGTTGGACGTTATTTGGAAATATTATAAAATGAACAAGGGAAAGCAAAAACAAAATATCGATAGTTGTTCCATGTCTTATAAAAATGGGATAAGCAATACCATCGTTATGCTCTCTAATAAAAAAGTGATATTGTGAGATGGCCCCAGAAAGATCTATAGAACCCATTGAACATAATATAGGTGGTACGGATCCTGGTCCACGCAATAAAGAATTGGACCGCCAAAACCCAGACATTCTTACACCACCTAATACTGACTCAGGTACGTTACCAAACTTAAAATTTTCATTTGCTTTGGCACACAATCGACTTCAGAAGGGTGGATGGACAAGACAAATAACAGCCAGAGAATTACCTATCGCCACTACGCTCGCTGGCGTTAATATGCGATTAAATGCCGGAGGAGTACGCGAATTACATTGGCACAAGGAAACGGAGTGGGCTTTTATGCTCAACGGACGGGCAAGAATCAGCGCAATAGACCAAGACGGTTGTAACTTCTTAGACGATGTAGGTACTGGAGATATATGGTATTTTCCTCCGGGTATTCCTCATTCGATACAAGGGTTAGAAGAAGGCTGTGAGTTTCTCCTCGTTTTTGACGATGGCCTTTTTTCTGAAGATTCAACGTTCCTCATTACTGATTGGTTTGCCCATACCCCCAAAGAAGTCCTGGCAAAGAATTTTGGCTTGCCAATGATCGATTTCGAAAATATTCCGATGCACGAACTTGATCACAAGTACTATATGTTTCCTACTCAGATCCCAGGCCCGTTAGCAGTTGACAAGATTGTCAGTAATCGAGGAGAAAGATCTTTTAGTTATCATTTTATGAATCACGAGCCATTGGTAACTAGTGGGGGTACTGTTCGTCTGGTCGATTCATCCAATTTTCCAGTAGCAACTAACATTGCGGCAGGACTTGTGGAGGTAAAACCAGGAGGCATGCGAGAGATGCATTGGCATCCAAATACTGATGAATGGCAATATTATATTGACGGATATGCCCGAATGGGAGTATTCGCTTCAGAAGGTAAAGCACGAACCTTTGACTATCAAGCAGGGGATGTTGGATACGTTCCATTCGCAATGGGGCACTACATCGAAAATATAGGTGATAAACCATTGCGATTCCTAGAGATGTTTAAAAGTTCTCGTTTTCAAGATATTTCGCTAAATCAGTGGATGGCTTTGACGCCCAAAGAACTTGTAAAAGATCACCTAAATCTCAATCATAACGTGATGGGTTCATTGCGAAAGGAAAAATGGCCAGTTATCATGGGTTCGAGAGATAGTCTAAAAAATGCGACCTCGTCCTAAAATAGGATTGACAACTATACTACTTTTTCATCGATTTGATATTATGGGGATCATAGCCAAAAGTATGGCCAAACATATAGAGTACGGACTTCTATGATCGACAAACATCAATTTACCATAAGAGCATTGTTGCCATATTTGTAATATAGAATCATTTTCTTTTTGTAGCAAGCTTTTCTGATTTTAAAATGAAATTGTTCTTGCGAAACACACAATCATGATTCGACAAAAACATAGGAATACAAAGCATGGCATATGATCTGTAAACATGTGTGACGCTATTCAAGTAAAAATTAGAGTTATCGAAATCATGGTCATTTGATAATTATTGGTCAAATTATATAAAATATCTTGTAGTAATTTGTAGTCACATGGATTTCTAGAAGAATAAGAAGTCCAACAAAGTGGTTATATATCATATTCTTGACAATAAGTGGATGACAACTAAAAATAACAAAATGCTATTTCTAACCATTTCGCTAGCGCTAGGAAGTGTATTTGCGGTATTAGCAATTTCAAATACGTCAACAGCATTAGCTAACCACGATTTTTTGGCTAACCTAACTGGCAAAGAGGAGGTTCCAGCAGTAGATACTCAGGCAACAGGAGAGGCAAGATTTATCCCCATACTCCCAAACAATGATACAGTAGACTTCATCGTTAATGCTTCTGGTATCCAGAATGTAACCCAAGCTCATATCCATAGCGGGATTCTGGGAGAAAACGGACCAATTGTAGTGACTCTATTTACTTTCGATCCTACACAAAATCCAAATCAAAATGGGCTTACTATAAATGGTACTCTAACAGGAATTAATTTGGAAGGGCCGTTACAGGGAAAAGCAATTTCTGATTTATTAACAGCAATTAAGGGTAATAGTACGTATGTTAATATTCACACTGTCCAACATCCGGATGGTGAAATAAGGGGAGAATTAATGCGTACAAAGTAAGAGTAAGTTAATTATTTGCTAATTCTTATGCAATAAACAAACCACTCTTTTTTTTATCTGATTTACTAAATTAATATGAACACAAGTTTAAGTATAATGGACCCATCATAGATTATCAAATAAGACTAATTCTGATAGTTATCAAGTCACAGAGAAATTGAAGAAAGATTGATAGTGGTATTCTTAGAATCTTCGAAAGAATTTTTAGTTTTATGCAAGTATACATGTGATCCTATATACTATAACGCTGCAGACAAGTAGAAGAGGGTAATAACTGAAACAGTGTCAATATGGATATAAATCGCGTTCAATGATTGACTTGAACAAAGGTTCATTAATTCAGAGTATGTTAAAATGGATAGTAAAACTATTTGTTGTTCTTCTTTTTAAAATTCCAGTCCCTACTATAATTTTCGCTTTTCATATTGAATCCTTTAAAAATATCAAAATATGTTTGTTTTATCTTTTTTTGTCTCTCAAAATCAGATTGTATCCACAACATATCAAAAACTGACGATGAAGATGACACTCGAGTATCATTAATAGAAAAGGACACTCTCGGATTTTGAGGGACTGCAGAAAGAATAGATTTTTCTTTGCTGTAATCAATTTCGATCATAACTACGTTATCTACGATTAGTGATAAATGCGATTGGGGAATTTTTTTTGAGAAAAAATTAGTATTAATATCCAAATCCCGAGAGAACTCCTTGAGTTTATATCGAATTTCATC
The DNA here is from genome assembly GCA_035279165.1 of Candidatus Nitrosocosmicus sp. Lineage (GTDB taxonomy): Archaea > Thermoproteota > Nitrososphaeria > Nitrososphaerales > Nitrososphaeraceae > Nitrosocosmicus. The sequence goes on from DATEIH010000174.1 coordinate 6,686, forward strand.
TTTTAAAGTTGTTTGACCTTCTTCCAAATGAATTAAGATCTTAACAGTCACATCTTTGATCAACATCTTTGAAATTGAAACTAATATATTGCTATAATAAAATCTCCAAAAGAGATCAGTAGTAGGAATTAATATTAGCATTTGATCTACGCAAGACTCCATTACGCGAAAAAGTATTTTGTTTGAATCGATGTCAATTTCTGATTTAGATTTGTGGTTTAATATGACTTCCATTACGCCTTTTTCAATTTCAGTTATTTTTTCCCTTGCTGGAATGGATTCACGCCATAAAGGTTTAAATAAAATTTCTTGTTGTTTGACAAAATTGATATTATCAACATAGAAAAAATTGGTCAATTTCTCTGACGATTCTATTTCGTGCAGCGGATCAATCAATTTATTTTCTGAGATATGACAAGAACAGTATGATTGTTCGTTCCTAAAACTGCAACCTACTAATCCATCTGAATGTTTTATATCAGAATATTTCATAAGCCGCTTTGAAGAATTAACATTCATCTTACTTATTTCGACTACAATCTTAGCATCAATACTGCGATATTTCAATTTCTTTATAAGAGTAAAAATTGATGGGTTTTCGACTAAATGGCATATCCAATCGTGACTTGCAATTATTTCTAAATATCGCTGGGTATTGGAAAAAATTTTAGATATTAGGTTTAGGGTTTCATCAAGTGTGTGATTTACATCGACTTCCTTTATGCCAATATCTGGGGGCAATTCTGATAACTGTAGGTTATTAATCATCCAACAGATATAAGATTATCTTTGCTCTTTTACTTGCTCATATAGCAATTACTATAAATTGTAGATTCCCAACTAGTTTTGTTCTTTTCACATTTGGATATTTACAATACCACAATGAATTTTATCAGCCGAGTTAATTTTCTAACTTCAATTATACTCAGCGGCTGCCATATTTTAGAGATTCGTTACCTGTTGCCATACTAACTTCTGTGATCCATTCGCATTCTATATTAACTTTATCGTGATGTTTTATGACTGCCTCCTTATCAGGTGCGTTTAATAAACAGAAACATACACCAGCTTCCATGTTGTAAAATAAGTTGACATGTGTAACACCGTACTCATCGGCCGGTGCATTTACAAGTTCTTGGAGATTTTCTTCTTTAAATGGCACTTTATGAACATCAAGAAAAATAGCCATACATGCTTTTTACCTAGTAAAGATATAAAAACATTCTCAGGGATGTGACAGGTAGATAAAATACCAGTTATAACCCTATTAAATAAATAATATTCTTGTTATTTTTAATTACTAGGAACGAATTAATAAAATCTTATGCAATGAGAAGTTGATCATATTTGTTGATTCAGAAGGTCCAACGTCTTATATATATATATGAAGAAAAAATGACTTTACTACACTGGCTACTGGTCAAAGAAAGTCATCATTCGGAAATGAATATTCCGTAAAAATTTCATCTGCTATTTATTAAATCAGATTTAAGATAATTTCCATTATGATATATGGAGTATTAAAATGACTTACGCAAATCTAAAAATTTTTGTGGAATCTTATCGTTACCTATATATTTATTATATAGAGAATAAACCTCAATTTTTTGGCCATGTTTTATGGAATAATTCCCAAGGTGATGTATATCATTCTTTAGCTCATTGTCAATACTAAATAAATTATTTGCTATACCTCCTTCGATTAAAATATGACCTTGGTCCCCAAGATCCATAACTCTCCTGGCAAGTATTATGCCTGGACCCCATAAATTTTGATTATCATTCAAATCATTGACTATAAATACATGGCCCGAACCAATCCCAATACGGACTTGAATTACAGATTGATTTGATGAATTTAAATTATGTAACCCCAATTTCCTGTGAAGTTCCCCGCTTAATTCTACAGGTAGTTTAGGATCGGTCAAGAAACCTATTGCCATTCCATCTCCAGTCGGAAGGATTTTCTTTTCACGGTCCTTTTTATAAGAATTACAGGAGCCAATCATGTTATTTAATATCTGAATCTTTTCTATTTGATTTTTAACCGACAAAGCGGGATCAGACAATCCAACGATATCAATAAAGAAGAAATTTGCGTGTAATATTCCGGACGAACCAAATTCAGCAATTTTAGAATTTCCATAGAAATTAACCAATTTCATATAGATAGTTAAATGTTCCCGGTGAAATGAAAGATCCTGGTAGAAAACGGGAGATTCATTAATCTGCTCCTTACATACGTTGCAAATTAATTTCGTTTGATTACTTATTGACGTAATAAGATTGTTATTATCTAGAGTATAATTTATCCACTCAGATTTGAATTTATTATTCCCAAACATTGATACTAGTCTTATGTATTTGTGGGGCTGAGAAGGATCTGAGGACAACTTAGTTTCAAATAATCCATCAAACAGATGTGCAATCTTTTCAATTAATAATGAAGATTTAGAATCGGTATTGTCTATTGTTAATATTGAATTTATTTCATAGTTTTTGAGGAGGAAGACCAAACTAGTAACAAATTTGACCACATCTTGATCACTAAAATTTTCCAGAAAATTGGTCAATGAACTTAACACGAAGTAAATAGATTGGTTAGAATGAATATCAATTAGTTGTCTTACTTCTTCAAAAAGCTGCATGAGTGCTTTGCTATCATTGAAATCGGACATACCGTATCCGTTCATGACATACGGATTTAACACTTTCAAATTTGAATATAAGCTCTCCTGCCCTGGAAAGAAAATGCGTTTGTATTTCTTTTCTATGAATGAAGAACTGATACAAATACAAAAAACTCCCTCTGTTAATCCGTTTAAAACAAAGTTATTGCAATAATGTAACTTTCCCGATGACTTAGGGCCATAAATTAGATACACTCCAAGATCAGGTTGTTCTAAGTTTCTACTTATGATGTCAATACCTGGGAAATGTTTCATCCTAAATTATTATGATAAATAGATATTTCTTTTTTTCCTATTGGAAGGCTATATTAATTTTGTTGTAGATTCGTAATTTGTGTAGTTGATCTAACTACTCTATTTTCTTTGATAATTCTTCGATTTTCTTTGAGAAAGGGTGATTAGGATTTTTTAAAGCTGTCAAATACTCCTGTCTTTCAAATTGCATGTCGCAATAACAAGGAATCATAGAAATAACGTCCATTTTTATTAATCTTTCCAGGTTCTTAATTGTTTCATTTTGTTCTGAAACTAATGAGCTAAAAGAGGCATCAGAGTTTTTGCCATAGATAGAATTATTAGATTCAATGACTGCCGGAGGTTCGCAATAGCCTGCAACTCTATTCAATAAAAGGTAGGACATAGTTCCATAACTTGTGAAGGACCCATAAACATCCATAGCCAAATGTTTAGTACCCTCTACGTCTATATTGTCCATCTTTAGGGACAAAAAGATAATATCTGAGATGGCCAATGAATTAATTGACCAATATCGAATACCAGGACTTGTATCCAGTATCATATAATCATAATCTACTTCTGTCATACTCGTCTCTTTTAAAAACAGCATCTTCTTTAACATTTGAGACTTTGATGAATCTTTTCTCATTATTGAATCTAAATCAGTTATTTCTTGTTTTGATGGATTAGAAAATACAGTATGAAATGAGCCAACATTTTCTTTGATCTGCGGCCCCGAATTAAATTCGTTCATAACATGAGTGAAATCATAAATTGAATCACAAAAGGCTATTTTATCATTCAAGTAATCATTAATCCATTTTTTTGGTTGAATATTAAAATAAACATATAAGCTTGGAGCATAGACATCCATATCAATGAGTAGAACACTGTAACCTTTTGAAGCTAGATTTGCAGAAAGATTTACTGCGAGCGTGGTTTTGCCGGTCCCACCTTTATATGAATGGAATGCTATGACTTTTGCCACTAAATCAAAATTCATTATTATATATTTTAATCTTATTAGTGTGAAGTATGAAACATTACTTTGTTCGTGTTTAAATCAAGAAAAATTTACCTTCCATCGTCAATGGTATTAGTATTGGTATTGGTATATTCCATCCCCAGGCGTGATAAATCATCAAGTTTAGAACCTTGAATAACCTCCAACCGGCAAGATAACCGGTTCTATTTCTCACTGTTTAATGTGATTGGTAAAAGTAATGATAAATGATAAAACAAAATATATCTCACATTCTCTAATCTGATGATTCACAAAACACAAAATTTTACCCCATTGGCTACAACAAATAAGTGCAGTATTAGATGACATTAGTAAGTGCGCAGCTCTGTCATTTAGCCATTATTTGCTTGATTTTGATACAATTAAACTTTGAGCACTCTTTAAAACAATCATATTATCAAAATTCCTATATCTGCCAATTCCTTATAGTAGAAATATAGAATATTTTATTTAGAAAGTTCTAATTTGTTCAGTGAGTGTTATTTATATCCATCATCACTATATACTAAATGATTCTACTACTGTATCCATCTATAATAAAAATCGTGCATTTTTAATCGATGGATGTATTAAGATTTGTATTTATCTTAGGTTGTTTAAATCAACCATGGCGGCGGTAATTCGAAGGCAAAAATCAAAAGCAAAAGAAAAAGCAAATGGATACAGAACCCACTATGATTGCTTGTACGATGCTCTGCTTTATCTAAAAAACCAGCCGATCCCATTGACTAAATATAGAATATCAACAAATAAACATACTTTATCATCATTACTATCTAATCAATTAATTCGGCCCGTTACTAATAAGAATCTGATATTAAATAGTGAATACACAGATGTTCCACATTATGCAATATCTTCAAAAGGAATTGAATACATCAAAAGATATGAATCACTTAAACAGCTATTTTCATAGATTAATTAAATATATTTTTAATTAAAAACATTCCTATTTTTGCAAATTTTTGCAAAAAGGATCAGTGATTACCCATAACCTTATTATTTGATTATGACATCATATCAAATGAGTTCACAATTAATAAGAAATAAAATTTATTAAAAATATTGTATTATAGATTAGATATTATTTTTTCTTAGCACTGCCACTGTTCTTCTTAGGACTAGTGGCCTTTGTACTTGTGGCCTTTGTACTTGTGGCCTTTGCTTTGGCCTTTCCGCCTTTACTTGCGACCTTCTTTTTTGTTTCTTTATCAGCAGATGCTAATCCTTTTTTTTCGTCCTTTGATGTAACTTTTTTAGATACCATTTAATAAACAATGGATACAAACAAACCATATAGAGCCTATCATTAAAAGTAGTATAATAAACCACATTATAATTATAATAAAAGATTGTTTTGGATGCAGAAGTATCCAGTAGTAGATGTAAAAGACTCAACCAATATGGAAACAATAATAACAAAGTGTATCTAGATTTTTGTTTGATGATTAAGATTTGATATATCATTAAAAAATTAAGAGGATAACTTAGTTTTGATTTACTTTCCTGGAGGCATCATACATTATTTTTTCTTGTTTATCCTTTTTTTCTGTTATTGCTATATTTATTGTCATGGAATTTTTTCTTACCCTTCTTTATTTAACAAAGGTCTTTTAGTAACAGGGGTAAACTGGTTATCAACCAATAGGAGGACCATAGTCATGGCACTTTTCTAGTTCCTACATACAGATACCAATTCTAAACATGTGATAATAACTAGTTTGTGTGACTTCCATAGAATAGGAATTATGAAATATTGTATACCTGGAAAGTGACAAATTATAATTAGAAATTAATTCAAGATCTTGAGGATGGAGTCTGTGGCCAATATCCAATGATATGAAATTCAATAAGTATTATAAAAAACAATAAATAAGATGAGTAGGAATGTGAGTAGCCATCTTAATGGTAACCATTATTTGATTTTTGTGTGTTAGCTCATCAGAATTGAATGGTTACTCAGGCTCTACTATTACTTTTCCAATCATATTCGGGTGGTAGAAACAATGATAAGAGTAAGTACCTGGTATATCAAACACCTTACTATAAAAGTGCCCCGGCAAAATTGCGGTAGAGTCAAACAATACTCCGGAGTCATTTCTTGGTCCAATTTCAGGAGAATTTGAAGTTACCGTATGAGAGATTGCATCACCATTTACCCACAGAACTTTTCTACCTTCTTGTATTATTACAGGATTAGGATTGTAAGAATGGTCACCCTCAATACCTATTATATGTACCAGGGTTGAATTAATTTCAGTGGCCTTAGATTCGATTGACGGTGGCGGTAATTTACTTGTATTTAAAAAGTTATCAGAATGAGTAATGTTTAACTTTGGCATTATTTTATAAATTTCTCCGAAATAAGTCAAGACATATAGATATCCATCTGGGCCAACTTCTAGATCTGTAATACCTCCAAAACCACTACCGAATATGAGGGGAATAACCTCTTTTGGACTATTTACCTGTTTATCAGCCAATACTCCCAAATTTCCGTCATAAGAACTATTGTTTATTTCGATTGTATTTCTTTCTGAGTTTAGAGTAAATCGGTAGATATACCCATTATTAATATCCCCCACAAAGAGGTTGTTTTCATACTGTTTACCTAGTTTGCCAGATGAGAAAAATTTGGTATCAGTTATTCCAACAGTAGTATTCCAAGAAAATTCAGGGTCACTGTATTTGCTATCTCCTAAAGTTACTAAATCTTTAACAGATTTACCACGATTAAGAAGATCGCTATCAATAAATCCTTGTATTTGAGCCCATCCACTGTTAAAGCCAGGGTCAACCAAATTTATTTCGTCTCCCGTTGCAGGTCCATTCTCTGTAGCCCATAGGATACCAGTTACAGGGTCAAAGTCCATACCAAAGCTGTTACGGATACCCATTGCATAATAGTACCGCAATATACCCTCAGTTCCAAAAATGGGATCCCCGACAGGTTCGCCTGTTGGAGTTAGTCTTATTATAGCGCTTGTACCATCAGCTGCGGGACCATTAGCAATATTTTGAGATTGTGTTCTGTGAGCTCCCACATCACCAATTACCGTGTAGATGTTGTTATCTGGTCCAATTATCACCTTGCCTCCATTGTGTTCTCCTTTCTTGTTAACTGGGATTGCAGGTAAGTCCAAAAGGAGTGTGGGATTTATCAATTTTCCATTGTAATATTCATATTTGTACAGTCTATTACCTGCAGGCTCCACATTGCCACTGACATCATCGCTATCCTTTCCACCGCCTGATTCTGTGTAATATAGATAAACATATGTTTTGGAGTCGTTTATGCTTTTAGATAAAGTCATTCCCAACAAGCCTCTCTCCATTGACGTAGCTACTTCAACGTCTAGAAGTGGAACATTCTCTTTTACATGTCCATCGATTACTCGAATTACCTTCCCAGTCTCTTTTTCAGTTACAAGTATATCATTTAGTCCTAAAAAGGTTAATGAAGTAGTAATGTTTAAAGCTTTGTCGTTAATCTTTTCTACCACAAGATTAGGATCGTTGATAACTGGACCATACGGTGACGCAGGCGCTTTAAAATACGCACCGTATGATAAAAAATTACTAGACAATAAACAATTAAATGAAAATAATGTAAACAAAAGGACAAATATAGTAACTGACAATATTGACTTTTTCATAGTTTTGTCAGTTAATGAGATGAGAGATAAACTATTAAGTTTATGTGTGATTGTTGATGAGCGAGGGTAAAAAATAATATCAGTTAATCTATAAGAAAGGGAGCAGTTTGGTGGAAATAATGAAGGCATCTTTGTGGATTTGATAATTATATCATAAGGTAAATCATATATGAAAATAAGAGGAGGTGGGTGTTAATGGTATCGAGGAAAGGAAGTGCAATAAATGAATCTCACCTTATTATATCAAATGAAAATGATTCTGATACTTGTTTCTGATTACCGTTGTCACCTTCTATCGAGTATAGGAAGGTAACTTGTGCATTCACCTTACCGGGGTTTTCTGCTTTAAATATTTCATATCCTTTACCCTGCACGATTGTTGTTTCATGGGTACCTAGTGTATCTGTAGATATTGCCTGGCAGGCTATTGCATAGTTAATATTTACATTTTTATCAAATTGGATATCTAAGGGGGAACCCCCACATTGATCTCCAGTGTATTTTATTGGAACATCTAGATTATTTATCACGGTTGCTTGAACCTTAAATTCATCACCCGTTTTTAGACTTTGTGGATTTGTTTCTACTTGCAAAATATTTACATCATCATTATTACCGACGCATCCTTTATCCTCTCCAGGTGTACAGCATGGTGGTGCGTTTGGATTTATTCCACAGTTTTGGGGAACTTCGCCGACGCATCCTTTATCCTCTCCAGGTGTACAGCATGGTGGTGCGTTTGGATTTATTCCACAGTTGGTCGCAGGATTGGTAATTATCCTGGGTTGAATTTTATTATCATCATTAATCAGATCTTGTTTTTGCAATGATTCATCTTTCACTAAAGGGTCTTTTTGAATGTCACCGGCTTCTGTTTGGTTATTTTTAGCATAAACTGTCTGAAATGAATTAGTAGCGAATTCTCCAGAGTTAATCGATAAAAGCATAAAAAAAATAAATGACCATGTTACAGAAAAAGTTAATAGAAAAGCGGCCTTTCGATATTGTTTTCTGATATTAGAAATTTTGTCCATGTACTGGTGATGAAATAGTAATTATAAAAAGCTTATCCAAACCTGATGTGAATTTTAGGTTCGATTAGTTTTAGAATCATCGTGCTCTTTTTTCTCTCGATTGGGAAAGTATTATTGAACTTTCAAATTTTGGACATCATTATTTATAATACCTATAAATAGTAATAACATTATTTCGATGCGATTAGGATCTAGACATGAGACTACAAGATCATTGTAGAAATAGAGAAAGCTTCTAGCACGAATTAATGCTTTATAGCAAGGTGATCATGTGAAGAATAAGATTTGGTTGCTTTGTCATAAAAAAAATTACTAATGGTGAATATATAGAATTGAATAATAACATAACGGCAAGATATAGGTCATAAATAATTAAATGCGGAAATGATGAATTTGTCATAGTCTTTAAGAAGGGGGTTCTGCGATGTATCGCTATTATCAGATTGAGGATAAAATTTCAAAAGAGCGCAGCCTTGCAGCATGATCATGTATATGAGAAACTCCCATGATTTCATCTACTCCGGTTCGATTCAAAAAGGATTCCAAGCCGCTTTTAACCTTAATAGGATCACCGACAAAAGAATATTTGAGCCGTTCTCCCACGGCATATTTTTCCAATTTGTTCCACACGTCATCCATATTATTTATTGGCGGCTGTAGTAGTCCATAACTTCTTCTAATCATTCCCAACGCCATCTGTTGTACCGAAGTGAATAGACGGTTTGCTTCCTCATTGGTATCAGCTGCAAACACATTCACAGCAGCCATGATATAAGGTTCCTTTAGACTTTTAGAAGGTTGGAATCGTTCTCGATATATATTTATAGCAGATTCCAAATGTGCAGGAGCAAAATGACTAGCAAAAGCGAATGGTAATCCCCATTCTGCGGCTAATTGAGCGCTAAATATACTAGAACCCAAGAGCCATATAGGTATATTCAATCCCTCTCCTGGGGTAGCCCTCACCTCCTTATCAGTGCTGGGGGATGCCATATAGTTCATTAATTCGCGTACATTATTAGGAAAATCTTCCTCTGATTCATCTAGATTGCCGCGTCTCAAGGCCATAGCGGTCAGCCTATCAGTTCCTGGAGCCCGACCTAACCCTAGATCAATCCTGCCAGGATACAAACTCTCTAGAGTTCCGAATTGCTCAGCAATGATGAGCGGGCTGTGATTTGGAAGCATTATCCCGCCTGAGCCGACTCGAATGGTAGAAGTACCCCCTGCAATGAAGCCTATCAATACTGAGGTAGCCGCACTCGCAATACTCTTGATATTATGATGTTCTGCTAACCAATATCGTTTATAGCCCCATCGTTCAACATGTCGTGCTAAATCCAAACTATTTCGCATTGACTGACTTGGAGAACCGCCAGCATTTACCACTACTAAGTCAAGAACTGACATAGTTAGCTCATTTTTTTTAGGGTGTTGCAATGATATGACTATGCCAATCCGATCCTTTTATCTTTCAAATCTTAATTTAAATTGCGTATTGTTGAATGGCTAATGGCTAATGGCTAATGGCTAATGGCTAATGGCTAATGGCTAATGGCTAATGGCTAATGCATCTTCCATCCAACCAAAAAATATTTTGTTTCATTGCCTGATGAATTCGGAGTTCAGAGACCAAGCCTCTGAACTTTTTTTAAACGGAATTTCGATGTGACATGGCTAAAAATAGTGTAAGATCAGGATTGATTAAAAAGATATACATAGTTGAAACGAAATACATGTAAATTTACTTAATTGGGGGTTCTTAAGTACCTCCATTAAATTCCTACAATGGCTAATGATTTCATTATTCACTTTAATCTTATACCCGAGTCTCAACTAGTCCTTGATTTTTTTCTTAAAACCAGGGTTAAAATTTAATATTAAGTTATGCTAAGAGGATATTAATTCCACTTTTCTAAATATCCAAAAATATCAAAAGGGGTTTGATATTTGAATAATATCATTGACGCTAAATTAATAAATTTAACATCCTTTTATATTTATGAAATTATAAAGTAAAAATTCCTGCTGCTTGGTGGAGCTTGTAAACGAAATAAAATGATAAGAAGCAAATATAATAATTTCAGATTGAATAGTCAGATAATCCTATAGTTAAGTTTCTAATTTGACGACCTGACATTGATATAGTCTTAATATAGTTTATTAAATCATGACCAATGTAAAGTGAATATCTTTTCTTGATGAAGACAAAAAATGCATATGCTATACCCATCCCCAGAGAATTCTTGCAAAGAATAGATAGGTCTTCTCCTGCTCATGTCGGTAAGCTCCGAAATGCAGTGGATTTTATTGCTCCAAAAGGTACACCTGTACTTGCTGCAGCGGACGGTGTAGTTACACACGTCAAAGATGACTCTAATATTGGGGGCCCTGATACGTCGTATTGGTTTTATACCAATTTTATTACTATCAAACATTCAAATGGAGAATATTCCAGATATGACCACTTGGATTATAAAAGTTCCAAGGTCAAATTAAATCAAAAAGTTCATGCGGGTGAAGAGATATCCAAAGTTGGAATGACCGGGTATACGTATATTCCACATTTGCACTTTCAAGTATTTATTTTTACAGGATATAATATTTGGACTGATTTTGAAACAATAGAGATCATGAATTTCAAGAACATGCTCTAAAATAGTTGTTGCTAGAGTGTCGTTGCATCCAACAATTGTTATGTTACCATGCATCAACGTTAATCCTTTTTTTTACCCAATTTTCCTGGGATGGTATGTGAGTATTTAAAAAGATCAAACAAAAGGTTTATTGTTATAATTTTTTTGATAATATCCTTTCATCAAATCCTATTATTATCAGTTATGTTACCATATTTCATAATAAATCTTTTCGTATCTTATGAAACTATTCAAAATTAATCATCGTATGATGGTAGAGATAGAGGCTACATTGCCCTGAACTTAATTTTATGATCGTACAGCTATTACATTTGTTATTTAAAATTACTTATGTAAAAACTAATCCTCGTTTTTTACGAATGGATCGATTTTTTGTTCGTCTGAATATACATTACTTGCCTTGTTAGGATCTCCCTGTCGATGAGCATGTTTTATGTGTTCATCTAGTTCAACATTATTGCGCGCGACCAGTCCACATATACTGCATCTTTCTCCAGTTGGTATATTGTTTTCTATAATATGCTGGTCTAAAATTTTCCCATTTAATTCTTGAACTGGGGGTATATCTGTTCCAGGATCTGAACCCATATTAAAAATATTGTAGTCTAAATATTAAACTTTTGTTAATGACAGGTTGCCTCTACACTTACCTGGTTCAGATGTCTTTGAAATATAAACAACATTATTGTCAATTGTCATATTAATCATTTTGGAATTTGTCTTATCTGATTTACTAGTAGGGACATATTGTAGTATCACTGGCATAAATAATTTCGAAGTAAATTTTATAGGATTGAGAAACAAATAAAACGAGAATTACTCGCCAATGAGGTATTAAACTACCCATGCTAATCAAGCATTGAACTAAAATGCACTTGCAATAACTAATGCTCTAATAATCTCCATATACAGTTACGATAGAGTTAATATTTTCTAATTTGATTTTTGTGAACTTGTATCTCTACAATAAATCATTACAATGCCTAACGTGTTTAAGAATAATGCTGTTATAAGATATTTGATCTTTATGTATGACAATAGTTACTGTGAATTTATACACTGTAATTTAAGATATAAATATTGAGAACTCATATTTGATCTTCATTATGAGAACGCTTATGATCATGACTTTTTAAAGAATTGTGATGATGTAGACCTCTCAATCTTTCATGGATCTGATTTCTATAAAGTGTTAGTCCTATCCTCGAGGCATAGGGTTGGCCCCTTGCAAATGACTCTGCAATATTCTTTACAAACTCTGGTTCCACTTTTGGTGGCATTGGAGGATCAAATGGATCGATATAAGCTTCAATTATAGTAGGTTTTTTTTCCTTCATTGCTTGATGAATTATTGACCCTACATCTCCTGGTTCAGTAATGGTATAACCTTTTCCGCCACATGCATCGGCAAACTTTGCGAAATCAATAGGAGTAAATTCTACAGCATATTCTGGATTTCCGAGAAAAGCCATTTGTTCCCATCTTATCATTCCTAAGGTATTATTTTTTATTATTACAACCTTGATTGGTAAATCATATTGAACCGCTGTAGCAAACTCTCCCATTAGCATAGTAAAACCTCCATCTCCTACAAAAGCTACTGATTGTCGGTCAGGAAACGCTATTTTAGCGGAAATTGCATATGGCAATCCACATCCCATTGTTGCAAGGGTACCAGATAAGGAAAATTTCATTTTACCATGAACAAAAATATATCGTGCTGCCCAAATTGTATTAGTTCCACTATCCACAGAGATAATCGCATCATCATCTAATTCATTAGAAACAGCAGTGGCGATGACTTGGGGCTTAATCGGTTTGTCGGTACGGCTGCCTTGTTCTTTTAAAAGGCTTTCCCATTTTTTCATTGCTTTTTGTTTCGATAACAAGAATTTATTATCCTCTTCCTTATGTCTTTTGTTTATCATAGGTATCATAGAATTCAACGTTTTCTTAGAGTCTCCAACTAATCCTATCTCCACTGGATATCGCAACCCAATTCTCTCCGGTACGATGTCAATTTGAATTCCTTTTGCCTGACCTGGTTTTGGCAGATAATCAATATATGGAAAAGATGTCCCTATCATTAATATCGTATCTGCCTCATTCATTGCCTCACTGGCAGGACTTGTTCCCAACATCCCGATACCTCCGAGGCTGTATGGACTATAATCTGAAATTACAGCTTTGCCCAAAAGGGCTTTTACTACCGGAGCGCCTAATAGTTCACAAAGGGTAGCAATCTCATCGCCTGCATCTAAGGCTCCTTGTCCAACCAGGATTACAATTTTCTTTCCCTCATTAAGAATACTTACAGCCTTTTTTAGTAATTGCAAACTTGGAACAATATCATTATTAAAATTATCAGAGGTATGACCTTTTACCTTATGAGGTGAGTATTTGCCTTTTAGTTTTTGCTCCTGAACATCTATAGGAATGGTAAGATGACTTACACTTTTACGGCCTAAAGCATTTCTACATGCAATATCTACAGCCATTTCAGCATGTTCTGGAGAGTTTATCATGTTGTTGTATATAGCCACATCAGAAAATAACTGTAAAAGGTTGACATCTTGTTGATAATTTGATCCCATGAGATCAGAATAAGTAGAACCTGTGATTGCCAAGACAGGAGCGCTGTCAAGTTTGGCATCATAAAGTCCATTTAAAAGATGAACTGCACCAGGCCCAGATGTAGCAACACACACACCTAACTTTTTTGTATATTTAGCATAAGCGCAAGCCATAAACGCAGCAGATTCTTCGTGCCTTACCAAAACAAACTTGATTTTATCTTGTCTCTGTCTTAGTGCCTCAATAAATCCATTAATGCCATCACCAGGCAACCCAAATACAACCTCTACACCCCAATCGATTAGTGCCTCAGCCACGATATCGGCTGTTGTAAAGTTCTCATAATCATTCATATACAATAAAGTATGTCATTAAAGTATTTAGTAATCCCGAATATCTCCTGACTTAAGGTACAATTAATAGCAATGTCTATCCTAAATATTAGTAAACTTTTCAATGATACTGTTTGTCTCTGGTACTCCCTCGCTCAATATATCTTCACGTGATAAATATAGTCATAAAAACCAAGACGTGAGATAGATTGACATGTAGGTTTACTAACAAGAACATTCTAACAATTCAGTCAAGTTCATCACTGAAGCAGAGAAAGGCGATAATGCTTTAACTTTGACTAGTGATCATTTTCATTGTTGGGGGGGGAATAATGAAGGATTTGTATGAAACAAGATCAAGAGATAGTGCCAAAACTGATGGGGTAGTCTAACAGAATTTACCGATTGACTCTAGTGAAAAACATGAAAATCTTTTATTCTAACAAGGCCTCGCACTTTGTAGTGCAAAGACCTTTGAGGAAGTTGCTTATGCCGTCTACTTAGAATCTCATAAATTGCTTAAGTATATTGTGATACTTTTTTTTAAAAGATTTCTAGTATATTTTAGTACTTTATATAACAAAATAAAAGACTTGTTACATGAGATATGGTTGAACCGTTTCACAGTGGAAGTGTATTCAGTGAATTCAAAATAATGATGGTAACATTAAAACATTTAACGAAACTACACTTATGAATTGACTCTAACAGGATAAAGATTGCTGACCTTTAACAATGTAGTATTGAATCAGTATCAAATGTTAAACATTATTCTACCTTAACTTCTTTACCCTTTGTTTTTACATCTACTTTTTTATTGAAAATGACTTCCAAAATGCCGTTAGTATACGTGGATCTAGCTGAATCGATGTCTGCTTCTGGTGGTATCATGATAGTTTTACGATATATTCTCTGGGAACCAGTAGTTGCGATTTCAACTATACCATCAGTTGCATTTATCTTAATATTCTCTTTTTTTATTCCGGGCATTTCTACTATTACTTTAATTCCCTTTTCGGCATTATTTAGATCTGCCAGCGGTTCTCTTTCAGCTGTTAACGCTGGTCCAGAGTCCATACCAGTAAGATTTATTTCTTGCTTGTTAGCTCCTCCAGGTAAATTCTTGACGTTTCCAAATTGATTAATATGTGGTCTGCCATCTGGACCAATTGTCATCGAATATCCATAAACTATTGGTCCAACTTCTCTTATTTTGGTACCATCTGGTGCCTGATATTCTCTTACCAATTCTTTTGGTGCATTGGATTGAATGCTGCTAAATTGTTTAAATATTCTCTCCATCTCCTTTTGCATCTCTTCAAATCCAGTGAAGTAATCATCGAAAAATCCTCCTCTGTTCTTGTTCGTGTGCATACCAAAGAAAGTCTTATACCAGTCAAACGGGTTAAAATCTCTACTACTCATTACACTCCCCATATAGTTAACAAAGTTTATTATATTTGATCTTTACTTTACTGATTCGACAATATTTTATTGTCCCGATTAGAACCAAGTAAAAGTCAATCGTTACTAAAATCAATCTACTGCTTAGAAACATAAAGTTAGTTATGATGTAAAAGTCAATCCGAATCATGAGGACATCTAAATAAGTAAGAGTAACCTGGTTTAATACCTCTAATTATTCATATTCGATTAAATGTATTTAATTATTTGATCAGGCCACCATTATCAATTCTATCTAAAGAATATCGATAAAAAATTAAAGTCGAGTAAAAGTAGTCTTTTATAGATAACATGATCTTAAATTCTATACGACATAGGACATCTCAATGCATGTTTAATTAACTTGAAAACAACAATTACGGAAATAGTCTATATAACTATAAGTATAGTTTTTTAGTAGTTTTATACCACAATGAGTACTATTTTAATTCAATTTGACAAACTAAAAGTCTATAAAAATTGCTATCTCACGATGATGCTTTTTGTTCCCATGGAAAAACGATCCATTTGTCATGACGTAATATTTTTCCTATGAATGTTGTTTCACTACATATCTCATGGCCATCACTGTCATTGAATCTTCCCACAAGAAATGCATAATCACAATCAAAGTCTTGCATTGCACATTTGACTTTAGAATATGTTTGACCAGTATCGTATATTTCATCTACTACAAGATAATTTGTATCGACAATTAATTTTGGCATTTCTTCGGTATGCAGTTTTTTATTTCTAACTGGTATAAACTGTATATGATTCACGTCTAGTTCGAGGGCCATTAACCTAGCTGGTATGATTCCTCCATTTGTTATTCCTAATATAACATCATATTTTTTGTTTAAACGCTTTATTTTGGCTGCAATAATCTGCGTTAGTAATACTATTTCTTCCCAACTACAATACTCTTTAGGAGAGCTTTTTTCATTTATCACTGCTTTTTTGAATTTCAAATTACTAATATACAATTATCAAAACCAACAACAACAATATTAACAAGCAGTACATCCTATGTATACCTGTATAACAAAACATCGAGAGAATGGACATAACCGCATGGGTATATACATAGTGTGTAGCCTGAGGCTGCTTATGCATTATATACGGTCAAAAACTCCTTGTCTTTAGAAATTCCCATGCTATTTGATTAAACTAAATACGAACCAGACCATTAGTTTACGATTTGTATACTATAGTCGGATAGCCTACGTGAGGGGATTGAATCTATAGATGTCAAATGTGATTAATCCTAAATTCTGCTAAATTTAATGTAATTGATAAAATCATCTGACTGGTTTTTAGACAATTGATAGAGAATTAATCAAACAGAAATTGGCAAAAGATAGGAAAATGGATAACACTTGTCGAGAGTTATATGAATGATTTATTCTTTATCATCTGTTACCAAGAAATTATATTTTTAATTTCCATTATATAGCTACTCGACCAGCAAACTTTAAATCTAGAAATTAATTCTGTTTAATTTTTCCCCTAAAGATTTATAGAAATATCTAAAATATCTAATATAAGTTGAATTGTCTTGTTATAGTTTACAAGTATGAAAACAAGTAAAACATTACTAGTATCAACAGCAGTTGTTCTCGCACTGGCCTTGGTCCTAGCCCCATTGGCAATTTCAGAAGATGCATTAGCAAAAAAGAGTAACAAGGCAAAACAATTAATCAGCCAATCTCAAAAATCAAAACAGAATAGTCAAGTAGTTTCTGGCGGAAGTACAATTTTATCTGGTAACAACTTTAACTTCCAAGACCAATTCAATAAAGGTAATAATGCCTTAGGACAAATAAACAACTAATCTTTTTTTT
>DATEIH010000175.1:0-19061 GCA_035279165.1 Candidatus Nitrosocosmicus sp.
CCGATCCGATTAAGCATTTCATTTGTACAACAAGTAATACGACCTAACGATAGCGGTTAAAAAATTCCAGTCAAATCTGCAAAATCTCCACACCTTCCTCCAGTAATATAATCATAATAGGAAAGCCTATTTCAAAAGTCACTTATACCATTCCGACAAAATGCAAATATTTCATTATATTTTAATCGGTATCCAATCCAATAAATGGGATGTTGTGGGTCCATCATATTTGAGTGATTAAAAATGACCATTTATTTTAGCAAAATAGTATCAAATATCTACTAACTCTTACAGCATTTTTAATATAAAAATGACCTTATCTACCCGAGTTTATAACAAATTACGAGATGGAAGGATTTACGATGGGTAAGGATATAATAGATTGTAAGTATTTTAAATGAGATATTTAAAGAAAGTACACAATGTTTATCTAAACTATAACCAAGAATTTGTCCAATTTTTTTATCTACTAATGTAGAATGTGATTTGCTACCATTAACAGAATAAATAAGTCGTCCAAAGAATTAAGCAGGTTAGGCCTACTTGCTTGAAAATATCTTTAGAATATGATTTCCACTTTGACAATCATCATCCGGGTCATCACTAGTGACCTGAATAGTATATGCCTTTGAAACGTTTTCAATAGCTACCTTCTTTGGGATATATTCAACAGTCTTGCCGCTAAATTGGGGTTCACCTGTTGCAGTCCCATCTTCAAGACATGCCATTACTTCAAATTTATCTACCTTAAAGCCGTCAACGCCATAGTATGGAGATATCCCATCCTCATCTAAAGCTACAGTGGATGCAAAAATACCTTTGTCGGTTACAAATGTATAAGCATAAAACGATTCATCTCCCATATCAACTGAAAATGATCTGCCTGCCTCCCCCTGCACCGACATATAGGGTATGCCATTCTTTAGTCCCATGTCCGTTATAATAAAATCCTCTCGGTGGAACACCCCATATGCTTGTGGAAAATAAATAACAATAAGGATAGATAAAAAGAGAGTTATTGCTATTACAATGCTATATTGCATTTATTTTATCTAATGTAATTGTATTTATCCTTTCTTGAGCTTTCAGATTATAATAGGCATATTCAAAATAACCCATCGGGCAGTAACGATGACTGCTTTTGTAACTTTTGATTTTTTGTACTCTTTATCGTATAGGTTTTTGAAATTTTCATAAAAAATGTTAATTCTGGTAATACTATAACAAATTCTTTTGCTAGACCTGTGACTTTATGGTAAAGAAAAATATAGTATTTTTAAATTCTAGTTAAGTAGGTAGGTAATCTGCACACCAACAGAAACTTCCTGCTCTCCTGGAATAATAGGAGTTGAGGAAATACCGGATGCAAACGATTTTTGCATAATTTGATCACCAAGTGGCATAGGGTTGAATCCATCTGTATTAACAGATATTGATTTTATACCAATGATCGAAGATCCTATTGCATTTGATGCGACATCTGCATTTTGTTTGGCGTTGGCAATAGCTTGCTCTATTAGTGCATTTGTAACATTTTCTAACAACCTGTCAGAGACTTTAAATTCCACACCATTAATGGTGTTAGCTCCAGCAGTAACAGCAGAATCAATCCAAGATGAAATATTATCAAAGTTCGGACTTTGAACTGTCAGTATATTAGACACTGTAAATCCGTTTTGTACACTAATTCCCGATTCTGTAAAATTGAAATTAGGTTGGATAGTATATTGAGAAGTACCGATCTCATTTTCTTTGACGCCATTATCTCTTAAACTATTGATTACTTCATTTGCTATTTTAGAGTTAGATGCTACTGCATCAGTGACAGATTTATTCGTAGATTGCACTCCAACTGAGATAGTTACCAAATCTGTCTCTACTTTGCCGGTTGCAGAGCCCGACACAAATAATGTATTATTATGAGATGCTAACTGTGTTTTGTTGTCTTGGTCTGAAGCAATGGCTTGAGCAAATACTTCAATAGGTCCCGTGCTCAAGACGCTAATAATAAACACGAATCCCATTCCCAAAAATAACAAGAGGGTAATATTACCTACATTCTGTTTCATATTTTTTTTATAGTAATTAGTCATCGACTCAATAAAACCCATTCCAATATATAAGATGTCCCTATGTTTTGGGATTAGATTAGATTATTTCTGCTCTAGAAATATTTTTTGTTAGATTGGCTCGAGAACTAATTCTAGTTGTGGATTTACCTTATGAAATCTCCTTGTGAGAAAATGTTTTATTGTTTCGAAGATAATGGTTATAAGAATGTCATAACAACAATTGAATTCATGTTTTATATAGATTATTATCAAGTTTAAGCTCACTTTATACATTTTTATATTAAATGTTTCTTATTTTTTTTTACTTTATATTAGTAAAGATCCGAAATATTGCCTGTATCGTTGAGTAAATCAAGTCCATCTTTGGTAGTAAGGTCCTTTGATCCTAAATTATCAGGTGTAAGGTTATTAAAGAAGTTGTTAATCTCCTTCATTGTAATCATGTAATATACTTTTGATTCGTTTGTATTCATATCTAAAGGGGCTCCAAAATAAATAATAAATATATGAAAAATTATTATAGATTTTAACAAATTTGTCTTCATCAATTGGAGTATTATCTATGTGTATCTAAGGATAAAAGGTTAACTTTACGATTTTGCGAAAACATCAATACTTTTGTCACTAAAAACCATTACTTAATCAATAGAATCATACCAGAGGTTATCTTATTTATATATCCTTCAACAGACGCCCATGTTGGCAAATTCAAAGTCTACCACAACTTGAACAGTTCAAGTGAAACCTATGGATGGGAACAGAAGAACTATATTATGTAATTTGAAATCAATAAGGAATTCTTAAAAATTCTAAATAGCGATCAGTCCACCAACTAATTTTATTCAACTCAGTACAACGTCAGTTGTAACGTCATTTTTTATTTTGCATAGATCTCAGTTTCGTGTTGAATTACAGTTTATTGTTAGTCGGTATTATAGATGGATTTTTGAATGGAGATATATTAATGCGATAAGATTTAAGGCTAGGTCGGGCAATAGTTGTCAAGGTTCTTTTCCCTTGCTTAGCTCATTTCTGCCACAAAGTTCAAAAATGCAGTTATCGTAAGATATATAGTCGGTTATTAATCGATATTATGCAAAGTTCTTACTGCAACTTATCTCAATACGGCAGAATCCTCCTGATGTAACATAGTACCCCGTTTATAGACGCATTAAGAACTTCGTTTAACCTGTAGTTTAGAATCCTATTCTAAAAGGCCTAATTTTTGAACTTAGATAGAAGGACGTCATACTCTTTGGCTGCCATAAGGTCATTTACAGGTAGAATTACTGGACAATATCTACTTTTTTTCATAAAAGGTTTAATTATGTTATTTTTATCTATATCTTTGATGACTTCTGGTAAATACTTCAATAAAGGTGTTAAAGCATTAGATGAACCTAATGTAGGTTATGTAGTCAGAGAAACTCCCGATAAAATAGTGGTTTTTGGAGGAAAAAATGAAAGATTTGACATTCCTATAAAGGAAATTCAACAAGTTGGCGCTAATGTTTTGATTGGATTAAATTCTGCAGACTTGGTTAAATATGCAGTCCCAAGAGATGCCCCGCTTCCGGCAGGAAGACAAGATCCATGGGAAGAACCCGATAAGGTGGTAGATTTAGCATCATACGAGGGGAAGTATCCTAACACTTTATTTAACAAAGGAGTTCGAGCTAAAAATGAAGACCATGTTGGTCATGTACTTAAAGAAACCAATGATAAAATAGTGGTTTTTGGAGAAGATAATAAAAGATTTGACATTCCCAAGAGCGAGATTTATCAGGTAGGGATGAATGTCATCATCAAAATTGACTTTCCTGAGATATTCAAATATGAAGTACCAAAGGAATCACCATTACCTACTGGTGAACCTATCGAAACTGTCGATACGGATGCATTCCCCGAAGATTATCATGGTCCTAAATAATATAGCATATAAAATCCCTTTTTTATTTCCCTTGTTTGTGGCCTTCTTAATATTTGAGATTTTGCAACCTTATGGCTATTGAATAGTATCCGCTTTAAAGGATTTAAGATCCATATTAGTAAGCCACTACTCGGAATTTGAATATCAAGATCCATTAGGAAAGGAAAGTCTATCTGTAGGCCTCTAGATTCCAGAACAAAAAATTCATGATCACGGTAATTAATTATTCAGATTCACCAATGAAATGAGTAGAATATCAAATGAAGGAATCCAAAATACCAGAATGAAATAGTAAGTTAATGGTATCAAGTCAGATATCTAACATTAAACAAAAAAATTTATATTTTATAGATTGAATCGTTGAATCAAAAAAAAAGATTGGACACATGAAAGAAAAAACGGAGTTGAATATGAATAAATCTAAGCCAAGTACAAGATATAGCAAATGATGAAGGATAAAGTCATAATAATCACCGGGGCAAGTAGTGGAATCGGATATACAACTGCCCTAACGTTGTCAAAAGCAGGAGCTACTATTGTTGCAGGCGCACGAAGGGTCGACAAATTAGAAGCTTTGAAACAGACAATTATGGATCAAGATGGAGAGGTCTCCATAAATCAAATCGACGTAACAAAGAGGGAAGAATGCGCCAAACTTGCAAATACTGCGATCGATAAATATGGGAAAATCGACGTTTTAATCAACAACGCTGGACTTATGCCATTGAGTTTTGTAAAGAATTTAAAAATAGAAGAGTGGGATAGAATGGTGGATGTCAACATAAAGGGGGTACTATATAGTACGGCGTCTGTTCTCCCTCATATGCTATCGAACAAATCTGGTCATATAGTAAATATATCTTCAATAGCAGGGAGATTGGTTTTCCCTGCAGGGAGTGTTTACTGCGCAACAAAACATGCCGTTACTGCATTTAGTGAAGGTTTAAGACAGGAACTAAGCCAAAGATCCAACATTCGTGTTACTTGCATAGAACCGGGTGTTGTTGCAACTGAACTTAACAATACAATTACTGATAGCTCACTCCAAGGATTTCTCGAATCAGTAAAAAAAATGGAACCGCTGCAAGCTCAAGATATTGCAAACGCTATTCTCTTCGCCATAGATTCACCAAGTCATATGAATGTAAATGAAATTATGATAAGGCCGGTGCAACAGGAAAGATAGCCATTTTATAATTCTACACAACCATCGTAATCCTATGAGCTACAAAAAGTAAATACTCAATATACTTTATCAATTTAATGGAACTTGAAACAAGATCTCAATTCTCTACTACCCTATCATAGAGGATTCACTAGCTGGATTTTAGTGGTAATTGCCCTTACTGATCACATAATTTGATAAATTCTCGCCTAGCTTCAAAGAATCATAGATAGTTTCCAAATTGGCAATGGACAGTTAGAGTAATTATGGATTTTCTTGGGCCAAAATGTAATACATTTATATATTAACTTTTGGAATGAAATTCGAGACCTAGAAATATGGGATGTAAAGATGAACGAGAATATAATATGTAAAAAAACTCAGGATGACCTTATAAAGAAACTTAACAATCCTCCCCTATTCTCAATTATTATTCCGACCTATAATGAATCACAGAATATAGTGAATTTGGTAAATTCCATCTATTCTTGCGTCAAAGACCAAGGTTGTTATGAGATCGTCATAATTGACGATAACTCTCCTGATTGCACAGTTGAGAAGATTATTGAAGCTTTTAATGAAAAGAAAGGATTCAACCTCTATAAGATCCGCGATACTGTTGGCATTCAATCACATAGCCATTTTTTCATATATCCCCTAAATGAAGAGACCTTTTTCATAAAGATAGTAAAAAGAAAAGAGCGTTCAGGTCTGATATCAGCCATTTATGAGGGATTTAAATCTTCAATTAGTGACTACCTCATAGTAATGGATGCTGACTTTTCACATACGCCCATACACATCAATAGTTTGATGAGAGAGATTAGAAAATCGAATTGTGATCTAGTAATTGCATCACGATATCTTAAAGGCGGTAGAATCGTAGGCTGGACCTCAAAACGGATATTTTATAGTAAATTTGCCACAAATTTGTCAAGGCTCTTATTCAGATTGTCAAATGTATCAGATCCGATGTCTGGATTTTTTGTAACAAAAAGAGATGTCGTTAGAAAAATTGAATTTAACACATCTGGGTTTAAGATTCTTCTGGAAATATTAGTAAAGTCAAAATCAATAAAGATCAAGGAAATTCCCTATACTTTTACTGATCGGGCAAATGGTTCAAGCAAACTCAATTCAAAAGTAACAATAGACTTTTTCAAGAGCTTGTATATTTTACATAAACATAATCCGTTATGAGATGTACTTTATTTTTATGTATAGATTCTGTTAAGAGGTCGAATCTTATTGACAACCTACTCTAGAATATTATCGTTCTTACCTAGTGCAACTGAAATTATCTTTGAATTAGGACTCGGCGGGATCATAAAAGGTGTTACCCACGAATGTACTTATCCCGATAAAGCCCTACAAATACCCCAAGTAATTAAACCAACAATACTTTTCGAAGAATTGGATAGTTCAGAGATAGATAACAAAGTAAGGGAGATGTCATTTAAAAATGAACCACTATTCAAGATTGATGTAGACAAAATAAGGGAAATAAAACCTGATTTGATAATTAGTCAGAACTTGTGCTCAGTATGTGCACCTTTTGATAAGGAAATACAGCGCGCATTTGAAATATTAGGATATAAACCTCATAATTTGGTGCTGAATCCTACTAACCTTTTTGAAATATTTCAAAGTATACTATTTTTAGGTAAAGAGTTAGACAGAGCAGACGAAGCTTTGAAAATTACTACTCAGCTTAACAAAAGAATCAAAAAGTTAAGATCGATTATACAAGACCATATCAAGAAACCTTCTTCTTATACTCGACCGAAAGTATTGTGTTTGGATTGGCTCAACCCATTCTATCTTGCCGGTCATTGGATACCTGACATGCTAGATATAGTAGGTGCACAGGGCTTAAATGGGCAGGGAGGCTCAGATTCTCGCCCAATTAAGACATCGAAAATCAAACAATTGAATCCTGACAAGATTATCATAATGCCATGTGGATTTGATATTTTCAGATCCCAAAAAGAATACGATAAGATCGAGGATTCAAATTGGGATTCATTAAGAGCAAATAAGGATAAGGAAATTTACATCGTAGATTCTTATTCGTTTTTCAGTAAACCAAGTCCTAGAGTCGTTACTGGAATCGAAATATTAAGCAAGATTACCTATCCCGATACTTTCGAGGATGTAAAGGTACCAAGTTCGGGTTTCCTACGCATCTAAATAATAGATAAAATATTTGAATATGACAACGCTTCTATAATTACTTTACCAAATAACAAACGCACCCATTTCTCCTAGTAATATCATAGAATTCTACGGGATAAGAATGAGTGGTGCCATCTTTATTTTCATAGATCGAACCAATCGGAAAAAACAACTCTGAAGCCGGATCATACAAATTATCATTAAATCCATACATTAAATTTGATACTTCAATTTCATATCTAATCGGATATGTTGAATAATTGATTCTATTCCACCACTCTACTCCAGTAAAACATTGATTAAACTGAAAAGCAAACTGTTTTTGATCCACCCTAAGAGAAAATTTTTCATCTTCATTTGAATTGAGGTCTTTTAAATAGAACTCCAATCTTGAATCTCTATCAAGAAATTTAATTTGTCTATGAAATGAATGTCCTATCTGAGGTAAGACTTTGGTAAATCGATATTGGTTATGACCCCTGAAAATTGCCTCAAAATAGTCCTGATTGTCAAATTGGCATATTAGATTTAGTTCAACTGCGAAATGTTGGGTATTGAAAATCTCTAACAAATATAACATCCAAGATTTGTCTGGGATCCTATTACCCTTGTCTCTTACTATTCTAAAATTATCAGTGATAATTCTAAATTTTGCAACCTCATCTCCATAATCATTATGCGGAGTATCTATACAACCATACCAATAATGCATGTTAATTTACAAATGATTCTGTATTTATCCTTGAGTACAAAAGTAGACAATAAAATTAATTGAAGAACTATTATTGGTCAAACCAAAGATAGATGGGATCCTTTTATCTAAGTCAATAATGTAGGAATTGACAGGGAATTAATTCCTGGGGGCAAACGGACTAAATCGATGACTAATATATTAAAATAAAAAAAATTATTTACTGCATGCTTTAATTATCAGATTGCTGCAAACCATAAAAATTACAATGGATAATCTAACTCTAAATTTGCAATTACTTGTAATCCTGCTATTATTGAATATAATAAAATATGGCGTACTCCTGAAACAATAGCATGGTTGACGAAAGCGTCGAACTTGATCATGTCTCTACTAAGAAAAAAATTTCTCAGCCCCCATTAAATTTACTATTTAATCCTTCCTTGATTGAAAGGAATGATGTTTGGCAGATAAATATTGTAAAACTCTTAGAGACTTTGTTATCTACATTAACTAAATCCGCCTATAGGGACCTCCGTGTTTGTGGGGTGGCAATTTTAACATCAACGCTGATTCATAGGCTTAAGGTAGAATCCATATTTCGATTAGACAAAATTGCTAACAAGGGTCAACAAAGTGTATCTGAACGCGACAAGGGATCTAGCCAGAAGGACCCGATCCCAGAAATTTCTAACCTTACATTACCCTTTAGACAAGAAATATCCTACCCAGTATCACTAGAGGATCTGATTTCTATCCTGGAGACTATGATCACTGACCTGACCAATCCCGTTGTAAAAAGAACTAGTATAAATTTGGAACCTGTTGAAGTTATAGATTTTCAACATTATTTGATTAAATTTGAAAAGATAATAGAGGAATTTGAAAATCGGATTATGTTAAGGTTAGAACAAGAAAGAGAATTAAATTTTAGTAATATGATGATTGGATTAGAAAGAATTGATATTGCTAGATATTTCATTGCAATGCTTTATCTTTGTATGAAAGACAAGATAGAAATTATTACAGGGTTTACCGATTTGGAAAAGGGAATAGATTATTTAGATTCTTCACAACATGCGACTATTGAAAGTCTTGGAAAAACAGAGAATCTTTCATCATGGATAAAGCTTACTCCTAAAAATAACCAATAGGAATATTTAGATGACTAAGTTACCCCAAGACGAAATCATCGCTCGCATTGAGGCGGCCTTATATTCTGCTGGACGTCCCCTTTCTATTGATGATATTGTAAAAGCTTCTGGGATAGAATCTAAAGAAAAAATTAAGCGACTATTGAATGAACTTATAAATAAGACGAAAGTCGCATTCAAAGCATTAGAGATAGCGAAGCTTGAGGATGGTACCTATGTATTTCAGTTAAAACCCAGCTATGCCCCAATTATCAAGAAGTTTTCTAATAAACCTCAGATTTCTAATTCCGTAATGAAAACGCTATCTTATGTAGCTTACGAACAACCTGTTACCAGCAAAAGATTAGTAGAAATTAGGGGATCCAAGGTGTATATGCACCTGAAGGAATTACAGGATTTGGAGTTTATTAATCAAAAAAGTTCAGGCAGGGTCAAGATATATACCACCACAATAAAATTTAAGAATTATTTTGGAATCAGCGATTTAACAATGTTAAAAAAAAGTTTACTCATAAATCCCAATGGATTGTCAAAGAAAAACACTTAATTATAGTTTTGCCAAATTTGAACTGTGCGTAAATCTATCGAAAATTTGGGAGGCAGGAAATTAACAGGTGGAAGGATAATTCCTAACCGAACCAGAAGGAAATATGAAATAGATAGATACCCTAATGAACCAATTGTAGGGGAGACTAAGAATGTAATACGTAAGGTTCGAGGCAATAACGTTAAAGTTGCTTTTAAGTTTGCCGAATATGCAAATGTAAGTGACCAAGATAGCAAAAAAACAACCAAGGTTAAGATAATTAGAGTAACCAAAAATCCAGCTAATAAGGATTATACAAGAAGGGGTGTAGTTACCAAAGGCTCCATCATAGAAACCGAATTGGGTCTGGCTAAGATTGTCTCGAGACCTGGACAAGATGGTATTGTTAATGCAGTCACCATCAAACAATAATAACTTTTTAAAATACCCCAAACTAAAAGAATAGGAATTTATAAAATATAATTACAATATCCTTAGTGGTAAGGATAGGGATTACAGTTTTTCCAGGCAGTAATTGTGATCGTGATGTTTATCATATTTTAAATAATATACTTCATGTCGATGCAAATTATATCTGGTACAAATCTTCTTTTGAAGATTTCGACTGCATTATAATACCTGGGGGATTTACTTATGGAGATAGGCTACGAGCTGGCGCTATTGCGGCACACAGTACTATTATGGATAAAATAATGGAGTTAGCAGATGATAATGTTCCAATATTAGGAATATGTAATGGATTTCAAATACTTGTAGAATCTGGGATACTTCCAGGGGCACTGATTGTCAACGAATCGTTGAATTTTATTTGCAAATGGATGAATGTGGTTGTTACTAACACGGATACTCCGTTTACAAATTTGTACTACAAAAATCAAAGGATCTCAATCCCTATTGCCCATGGAGAAGGTAGGTTTATGATTGATAATAAATCTTATAACAATATTAAGAAGAAAAATCAAATCACTTTAGAATATCAGAAACATAATCCTAACGGTTCTTTAAACCGTATTGCTGCCATTTGTAACCAAAAAGGAAATGTTATGGGGATGATGCCGCACCCCGAAAGAGGTAGCGACAAGGATTTGATTCCGGCAGGGTATGATCAAAGTTCCATATTGATATTTAAGTCCATGATTAATTATTTTAAGTAGAACTTAGGGATTTAAGATGAATATCCTCAACACCGAAGAATACAGTTATTTAAAGAAGAAATTACGTAGGGAACCAAATGAATTAGAACAATTTATTATTAGCGCCGAATGGTCCGAGCATTGTTCTTATAAATCCTCCAAAAAACATCTCAAATTATTACCAATGAATGGTGATCATGTTTTGGTTGGACCTGGGTATGATGCAGGAATAATCGATATCGGTAATGGTTATGTTGTCACAATTCACATAGAAAGCCACAATCATCCATCAGCGGTGGAACCATACGGAGGTGCGGCAACGGGGGTAGGAGGTGTACTTAGAGACATACTGTCAATGGGCTCTCGTCCGATAGCATTGTATAATGCACTCAGGTTCGGTCAAGTTGACAGAAATTCAACCTTTGAGTCAAAGAACAGATGGCTGATAAAAAACGTAGTGAAAGGAATAGCTGATTACGGTAATTGTATTGGTGTCCCGACAGTTGGAGGGGAGGTGGAGTTTGACCAGTCATTTGATAATTATTGTTTGGTAGATGTAGCATCAATCGGATATGCTAAACTTGGCGATCTTGTTTCTAACAAGGCGAATAAAGGAGATATTCTGATTCTAGGCGGAAATGCTACAGGTATGGATGGGATTCATGGCGCCTCCTTTGCCTCAAAAAAGCTTGAGGAAGACAACCGTTCTGCGGTGCAAATACCAGATCCATTCTTAGAAAAAGTGCTCATGGAAGCTACGTTGGAGGCGATAGAACATGATTGCATCAAGACGATGAAAGATCTTGGAGGAGGAGGGTTATCATGCTGTCTGTCTGAGGCTGCTGATAATTTGAAAAAAGGATTCCGAGTTGATCTTTCAACCATCCCATTAAAGGAAAAGGAAATGACCGATGCACAGATTATGATCTCGGAATCTCAGGAGCGCATGTTATATATTGTCGACTCAAAAAAGAAATTAGAATTTTTCAAGATTTTTGACAAACATAATGTTAATTATTCTGAAATAGGATATGTTACTGAGGATATGAACCTCTCTGTTACGAGGAAAGGGGACGTATTGGCATCTATGCCTGCACAAATCATCTCACATGCTCCTCTATTGAACAGGAAATTTAAGGAGCCTTCGTATCTTAAATCAATTCAAAAATCTTTCCATGAACCAGAACCACAAATCCATATCAAAAAAATGATCTTTAAGATGTTGTCTAACCCTTCCTTATGCAGTCGAAAATGGATCTATGAACAGTTTGACAATGAAGTTGGAGTTAGAACGGTATCAAAACCAGGAGCATCTGATAGTTCAGTTCTTAAACTCGACGATAAAAAGTTTCTGAGTTTTAAATTAGACGGTAACACAAAACATTGTTATTTAGATCCATATAATGGGATCATAGGGTGCTTGGCCGAATCACTTAGAAACATTACTTGTGTAGGGGCCAGCCCATTAGGGATAGTAGACCACTTACAATTCGGCAATCCTGAAAATGAAGAAATTTTTTGGACATTCTTACAGACAATTAAAGGTATTAGAGAGTACTGTAAATTCATGAATATACCCGTTGTCGGAGGTAAGGTAAGTTTGTACAACGAAACAAAATCTGGTCCAATAAAACCCTCACCTGTCATTGGAATGCTAGGATTAATTGATAGTAGAGATAAGATAAAGTATCCAAAATATATATCAAATCAATCGATCTTTATTGTTGGAACAACCAAAAATGAAATGGGTGGATCAGAATATTTTGAATATTGTTTAGATATTCTTGGTGGAGCTGTTCCCCATGTTGATTTAGAGGAGCAAAAAAATATCATAGAGACTATAAAAGGATTGATTGACAGAGACCTGATAACTGGAGTCCATGATTGTTCCAAGGGGGGAATAATAATTTCAATGCTGGAAATGGCCATTCATAGTAATATTGGCTTTAGGATTTCACTTGACAAGATCCCAAATGATTGCTTACGAGTAGATTATTTACTATTTTCAGAGTCTCACAATCGATTCATTTTTTCAACCGATCACGATTCAAAGGTTATCAAATACTTAAAAAAGAAAAAAATTCCATATTCTAGAATTGGAAATAGTTCGGATGATAAAACTTGCATTATTGAAGATAAAGGAAAATCAATTTTCAGAAGCTCCCTTCAGATCATTTCCAAGAAATATGAAAGCACATTTTCAAAGCTTTTTACAAAGCATATCTAACATTATTTTTTCTCTACCGATGCTGACACAAATGATTAAAGGCAACATATTCTAAATATTAAATAGAAAGAATTACGGAGATATATCTTCTAATGGTTCATGAAAATTGTGGCGTGGTAGGCATTTTTTCTTTGGGCGGAGAAAATATAGTACCATACTTAGTAGATTGTCTTCGAGCACTGCAGCATAGAGGACAAGAGTCATGGGGTATTGCCATACCAAAGAAATTACCTTTCAAAAAAACCGGATTGGTATCGGGATCTGCAAATGAATTTGATAAATTAATTAAAAAATTTTCTTCCAATATCGGGATTGGTCATGTCAGATATTCTACCTTTGGCTCAAGTTCACTAGAAAATGCACAACCATTGAGGGTTAAAGATCTATGCATCGCTCACAATGGGACCATTTCAAATGCTGAACAGCTTTCTACCATGGTAGGAGGGTGTACTTTTACACCACAGAATATGACAGATACTCTAGTTGCTGCCCAAAGGCTAGTTGGCATTCTAAAAAAGAAAGATGATATGAAGGCTGCCATGGCAATACTCAAAAATGAGATGGTTGGATCTTATTGTTTTACGTTCTTAACCGACTCAAATACAATTTATGCTGCTAGGGATCCAAAAGGCTTTAGACCTCTTGTACTAGGATTACACAAGGCCACTAACACGTACATAATTGCATCCGAATCCTGCGCATTGTCGACTGTTGGTGCAATTCTTTTGAGAGATATTGAACCCGGTGAGTTGGTTAGAATAGACAAGAACGGCCTCACATCTGAAAGATTTTCTGAATCTGGGAATCATGCGCATTGTGCATTTGAATTCACATACTTTGCCCACCCAAGTTCAATTATGGAAGGGATAAATATTTACCTGGCAAGGAAAAAAATAGGCGAATACTTAGCCCTTAAATTTCCGATTAATGATGCTGACGTAGTAATTCCGGTACCTGATTCTTCCAGACCTGCAGCTTTAGGATATTCGCTAAAACTTGGACTGCCATTTGAAGAGGGTTTGTTAAAGGACAGATACAGCAAGAAAGGATCAATGAGGAGCTTTATTGAACCATTAGTTAAAGATAGAAAGGAAATCAACCAAAATATTCTGCCAATCAGAGAAATGATAGAAAATAAGCACGTCATCATCGTCGATGATAGTATAGTAAGGGGCACCAGCTCTAAAGCAATAATCGAGTCAGTTAGGCAAGCAGGAGCAAGAAAAATATCCATGGTTGTTACGTATCCGCCGATTAGATACCCTTGCTACGCGGGAATTGATTTTCCATCGCAAGAAGAATTGATAGCGTTTCAGGTCGCAAAGGATGAAACGGACTTGGACACAATTGGCAGCAAAGTATCTAGAATTATAGGTGCCGACGAAGTTTGTTATAACGATAATATAAATCTCGCAAAAGGTATAGGTTTGAATAAGAATGAGTTATGTTTTTCCTGTTCATCTGGAGATTATACTCCGCTTGGAATAAAACCTGATTTTGGCTCTCGCTATCAAATTAACGATAAGATATTTGTAGATTAGAATTTAAATCCCTTTCATCTAGTATAATTATATTGAGTTTAGAAGAGCTTCGCGAAAAGGCATTTTTTCAAAATTCAATCGATGTTTGGATAATGTTGTGTGAAGAAAAGAAATGGGATTATTCTGATATAAAAAATTACTTAAAGTTCATAGATTATTTGTTTTCAAACGGAATAAAAATTCAACGCTTTCCGCTTTGTATCAAGGAGTCAGGAGGAATGTTTGAAAGAGGTAAGGATAAAACGAGCTTTTTAGATAGGCTTTCTAAAGTCCAATCTGACAATGCGTCTGCATTCACCATAAAGCTTACACAATCAGCCATTGACACCATAAGAGGATTTGCCCTTTGATCTTTATGGTTTAGATTTTTGTAGACCAAAATGTTGATTTTTGGATCCTCCATTGATAATAGTCCTTTACGATTTTAATGTCGCAAATGTTTCCTTCCATAGTTTCAATTTTGCCACGGTCTAGCCAAACACATTGAGGAGGATCTATTTTCGATCCCATCTTGGGACTATTTGTAATAATACAAACGAATACTGATTCAATAACATGTATCCCACTTTGGCTGTCGATTTTTGAATAGATACCCAAGATGTCAATGGGTTCTACACAAAGCGTGGTTTGATCAAAAATAGATCTGCGTATAGCTTCCTCAGGTATTTCTCCATATCTAACAAAATCACCAGGGAGATTCATTGTGGACATATTTTCAGATTCTTTATTTCTTTGAAAGAGTATCTCGTTACGACTATTGTTGCAAATAGCAATGACCCTGCAGAGAGGATGTAAGGAGCAGTATTTATTCATCAGGTAGTAAACATTTGGCTAGTGGAAATTAATCAAACAATTAATCACACTTACAATGCAAAGTTAGATTTAAGTTCCTTTTTTGTGATATTATCTACCCATAGGAACTTTCTCTGAAGCGTACTAGTATACATCTTATTCCAGTCTAATTCAACAATATTCATCCACGATCGAAACACTCTAGGGTCTATATAATTTCGTAAAGAAGTTCCCAAATTATATTCCCTTGTCTCTTTCTGTAACTTTACTTGGAATTCTAACTTTTGTATTCTTTCCATCAATCTTAATTTCTGCTTTTCTGTTTTCCAGTTCCTGTCCTTCAAGTCTGCCTTTAGGCTGTTAATGAGTTCATTTTTCTTTTTCAGGGATTCTTCATATTTTGTAATTGCTGTAATACTTGCCGGATTTTTAGGGTCTATTCCCTTCTTATGATTGCAGGTTATTGCAGCTTGCAAGTTCGCATACTTAGCAACATAAATCTTTTCAAATTCACTAGATCCGGGTTTCACTTTAATTGGAGGGCTTAACAATGATTTCTTGACTATATTTGTAGCGATAAAAGTTCTGAAAACCTTTGCCGTAAGCCCTGGAACATTTTTTGGATCAATATTTCTAAGGAACGTATTTACTTTCATTGAATTTATATTATCAAAAATAGGATCCGTTTCCTTTTTGTTTTTTGTGAAGAGGCTTAGATTGTTAAATAAAAGTAACTTGTCATCAGAATCTATCGCTAATGATTTTTGCCACGGAACGCTATCCTTTCCAAGGAAACTAAACTCTAATACCTTATTGTTATCATTTATCTCAAATTTTAAGTGTTCTTTTCTGAGGGTTGTCGCACCTACCGTGTCTGCTTCATCAGGATCTTTTTCATCACCTACTCTCATTGCCATTTTTATTATGAGATAGCATACTGTGGAAATTTTCCTCTGATCAGGAAATCTTGATGCCATCTTTTTTACTATCTCTCGTTCGATCTTGTCGATATATTTTTCAAGGTTTTGAGCTTTGTCGTATTTGGCTTTGTCATAATTTTGGCGGATTACGGATGAATCATGCAACCAAACATATTTTCTTTTACCAGTCAGCGTCTCAATCCAAGAAGCTAACCACGTGGAGCTATGATCATGAATTACTTTTTGCCATGGTCCTTCAGGCACTGGGGCCTCCTCCCCCAGATTAAGTATAACATCTTCTGGTTTGACTCGAGGCTTCCATCTACCTCTTAACGGATGTTGTCCTCTACCCATAAATAACCCAGGAGGTTCTACTAACCAGTTTGCCACTTCTACCTCAATGTCGTCCACTACTGCTTTGCCGAAATAATTTTTTAATTTTTCCTTTTCATTTTTTCTCTCTACAGCTATCTTTTTTCTTTCCTCTCGTGACAGATTACTCCAAACAATCCTTTCTCTTTCCTTTGTCGCTTTTTCCCTATCAACATAGGTCACAAAATCTGTCATGTCTAATTGACCAATTTCGTAGAGTCTATCTTGAATTTCTTTGGGCAACAATTTCTTAAAATCTGTCAAAAAATTTTGCTGGAAGACAGTATCCTGTACATAGTGAGTGTCTTTCTTTTTTGCCCATGCATAGATTAATTCTTCTTGTTCCTTAGAAAGTGTGAAATTCTGCTTATCAATTCTGAATGGCAGATTCTTTACAATGTACTCGGGAGGAAAGCAAACGCCGTTATGAAAAAGGGTAACCCATTTTTGGTTGCTGTTATCTCCCCGATTTTGATTAGATTTATCATCAGAAGTAATCGAAATGGATGACAATTTATATAAAATTATTTTGGTTAGGATATAAAACTATTCTCCAAGAAAACCTTCAGTGTACGGACAGTTAAGAATGTATTGGACTAGTTCGTAAGTATCCCTGTTAGTTGTGAATTTACTCTAATTTTATAGTTGCAATCAGAATTATCTACGGGACGATTAACTTTAAGCTATGTTATTTCAATTTATAATCAAAATTTGGTAAGTATGCCTGATTTATTCCTATAACTAACGCCGAATTCGGTAAGTTTTTGAATCTCTGTTTCGTTGAAAATAGTGCCGTCTGTACAAACCAGCTTATCATTTATACAACAACTTGAACAAATTCCGATGCCGCATTTCATATATCGTTCTATGCTTGCCTCGATGTGGGTGCCGTACATTATTGCGAGGTCATATACTTTTTTCATCATCATTTCTGGTCCACATGTGTAAATGATATCAATTTCTTTATTAACAAGGAGAAAATCCTTTAAAATATCTGTAGGATAACCCTGTGTGCCAAATGAACCATCTTCTGTGGCGATAAGCATTTCAATTTTTGATTCGTTTGCCCATCTAGATATTAAGCCAGTAAAAAAAAGTTCAGATCTCGTCCTCGCACCTAAAATGAATGTAATTCTAGTTTGCAGGGCCTTCGTGTAATAAAGTAGCCTTACGAGGGGAACAAGTCCAGTTCCGCCGCCCAAAAGTACTATATTCCGATGAGATTTATTTATCGAAAACGAATTTCCATATGGCCCGCGAATTCCAATTCTGTCTCCCTTACTTTTATTAAACAATGAGGTAGACCCGTATCCATTCTTTCTAATTGTAATTGCAGCATAATTTTTTTTGTTACTTATCATTACACTTAGGGGGAGTTCTTCTTTCCTGGGTATCCAAACCATAAAAAATTGTCCAGGTTTTGACTTACTGCCCAAGGAATCCTTAAAAATAAAGGTTTTGACGGTAGGGGATTCTACAATTACATCCTCAATTAGTACCATTCTAATCAAATCTTTATTTATGGGCAATTCCGATTATCTCCTTGATATCATTTATATTCGCAGCTTCTAAGTAGGAGTGCAAACCTTTCAAAATTCTTCCAACCGAATTTATTCCTTTAAAGCCTATCAGACTACCTATCTGGATAGCCGAAGCGCCAGCCATCATGTATTCTACTATATCCTCGTATGTCATTATCCCACCACAGCCAATAATTGGAATATTTAGACAGTTGCTTAATTCATATACACATCTTACTCCCATAGGCTTTATTGCAATTCCAGAAAGGCCCCCGATTTTGTTTTCTAAGACAGGGCAACGAGTTTGGATGTCTATCTTCATGGCTCTCAAGGTATTAATCGCAGTTATTCCATCTGCTCCAGCACTCTCAGCTATTTTTGCGACCTCAAGTATGTCTGATTTACCTAAACCTACTTTAACAAAAAGCGGTTTTGTTATATCCTTCTTAATTGATTTAATAATATTATAAACCAAATTAACATCATCGCCGATTTCCATACCCATTTTTTCAACGTGAGGACAAGACAAATTAAGTTCAAATCCCAAAATTTTAAGATTGTTAAACTTTTTTGCAATAATAGAGAATTCATCCTGGTTTGAGCCAACCAGGCTTACAATTAATGGCCCTCTGTTCTTTGAAATTTCTAATGAAAATGACTCTGCCCCCGGGTTTGCAAGACCAACGGCATTTATGTAGCTCATGTTATCTATACTAACTATAGTAGGATTTCTGTAACCCTCCCGTGGCAAGAGACTAATCGACTTACTTACTATAGCCCCAACACCGAGATTGTATAATCTATTAAAGATGTTTTGGGACA
>DATEIH010000176.1:0-5329 GCA_035279165.1 Candidatus Nitrosocosmicus sp.
CTATGAAGAATTTGCTAATTGTCTGGCTCAATCAGAAGGCGATAAGGGATTTGCCTCTGAAAGCGAAATAAGAGATTGTTTTAGACCAATATATGATCCAGAAGCAGGTAGTAGCACAACATCCAGTGATAATTCTGACGACAGCAGCGACAGCAGCAACAATGTTGCTCCAAACTCTAATACCGATTCAAGTAATTAGCACTGCTTGAGTATCGGCAACTAATATAGGCCTTATTTAAAGCCTATAAATAAGATAAAGAAAATGTTACCTTGCTATTTACTATCTCAATGAATGGCAAGGTATTTATTTAACAATTTCAAAAAATAGAAAATTAATTTTTGTACCCGTATTGATCATGAGCGCACCAAGTTTACTTTAAAGAAATAATAGCATCATGATACCGCAATCGATTTTACAATGGACCACATTGTTTTCTTTGTTTTATTGTTTTGTTGTTTTACATAGAACTTTGTAGAATCGAAAAGCTAAAAATATGAACAACATTTATTGCAAAGATGAAGAATAACAGTATCAAGTCATTTGTTAATGATATTTGGGATATTACCATCAGGATCTTTAAACCATTCCACTTTCAGGTCGCCATCAAAATAAATATCATCTTCTTTTAAGCTTGTGTTAGGTAAGTCATAATGTTCAAAATTTATGCCTTTAGATTCAAGGTCCTTTACCAAAATATCTATATCCTCATCCACTATCTAAGTTGCGCAAGTGGCTTTATTAGTTCCGGAGTATTGTAATTGATATACTATGTTAGCAGAGGTACCATATCTAGAAACCATTACTTCTTCTCCAATAGAGTCTATTTCTCCAGCTCCAAAATATTCTCCTAAAACTTTCTAGAAATTTTAAATTCTTAACAGCTATGTTTGCTAGCGCATTTTTATTACTCAATATAATAAATCCTCCATTGCGAATTAGAGATGTCGACATTCTCATATTTATACCTGTAATTGTACAGATTCAAAAAAGAGTCACATAGTAATTGTAGATTTTGATCTTGGATCAATGTTTCCTAGCTGAATATGTTTCATAAGTTATAAAATTGGTTTGGTAGTGAAAGTATAGTTAGTTATCTTGGTAAGGGGTGCTTGAGAAATCCAATGGGATCCATATTTTCGATTTTCCCCATCTATTCATCTTCTGTATCCGACTCTTCGTCTGGGGAATCGTCTGAGGTAGAGGTAGATGCATCTGGTCCATTCACTATTACTTCGCCAACCATAGTAGGATGATAAATACAATAGTAATCGAATTCTCCAGGAGTATCAAATGTAAGACTATAAGACTGATTTGGAATGATAGCATCAGAATCAAATAGATTACCCTCATCCAAGTCACCATCCGTTCCAGAAGTTACCGTATGTGATATGGTATCTCCATTAAACCACGTTACTGTTTGTCCAGATTCAATCTCGATTGGTTCGGGTGAATAAGATTTGTCACCGTCTATTCCCAAAATAACTGCCGAAACGGACTTGGATGCTGAAGTATTATTTTGAGGAGGTGAGCTTGGAGGTAAGGTTGATTGAGATTTTTGTTCAATGCTATCAGATATAGGCAATATTCTATAAATTGATCCGGTGTAACTTAAAACATACAAGTAGCCATCTGGACCTACCTGAATATCAGTTATTCCTCCAAAACCTTGACCAAAGATCAGAGGTTGATTTTCTTTAGGCTCATCTACTTCATTATCTTCTAATAATTCTGTATTACCAACATAAGTATCATTTATGAAAATAGCATTTCGTTCTTCGTTCAATGTAAATCTATACAATAAGCCATTATTGATATCACCTACAAACATATTGTTTGCAAATTGATCTCCAAGCCTATGTGAGTTTAGGAATTTAAGGGCTGTCACACCTATTGTAGTATCCCACACAAACTTTGGATCGGCATATTGGCTCTTTCCAAAATATACCAAATCTGCTTCCGTAGTACCCTGTTCTAGTAAATCCTTGTCCACATAGCCCTGGATTTGTTCCCAGCCACTATTAAAGCCAGGAAAGACCAGATTAATTTCATCACCGGTGTCAGGTCCGTTTTCCGTGTCCCATAGGTTGCCAGTTAATGGGTCAAAATCCATACCAAAGCTATTTCTGATACCCATGGCATAGTAAACATTCAGAGGCAACCCTTCACCAAATATTGGATCACCAGGATCTACTATACCACCGTCTTGAGTAATTCGAAGTACACCTCCTAGACCATTCGGAGCCGGCCCACCTATTACATTTTGGGCCTGAGTTTCGTGACCCCCAACTTCTCCAACTATAAAGTAGACATTATTATCAGGACCTATCCGAATTTTACCACCATTGTGCTCAGCCCGACCATTTATTGGAATTGCGGTTAAGTCCAATAATAATACGGGATTTATCAATCGACCATCAACAAATTCATAACGATATAATCGATTTCCTAATGGATCAACAAGTGCATCGACATCGCTGCCGTCTACACCATTGCCTGATTCAGTATAAGACAGAAAAACATAAGTTTTTCCATCGGGTTGTTTTGCGACAGCCATTCCTAGCAAACCGCGTTCTATTGCACTTGCTACCGGCACATCAAGTACAGGTTGAGGTAACACAAAACCGTTTGTAACTCGCATCACTTTACCTGTAGTTTTTTCGGTGACTAGAATATCATTAGGGCCCAGAAAAGCCATACTTGTAGGAAATTTCAAACCATCAGCTATTTTTTCAACCGTAAGGGTATCATCATTGACTGTGGGTCCAGTTGGAGACAAAGGAGCTTTAGCATAAGCCCCAAAAGAAACCTGAACATACGAAGAAGTTAACGTAGAAAGTATAATCAAAGATATAGCGAAAAAAGAAATCAATAGTCTTAGTCTATGGTACATATGGATAAGTCTAATAATATAGAGAAATATCATAATTTTATTAAGGTTTCGTAGTAATTTTTCGATGTTGAGTCCTGCAGAATTATTCCAATATAAACATATAAAATACTAATATCCCGAACAATGTTCGATTTCCCTAGAATATATCAAATAGTAGTGAAATTAACATATTTATCCAATTGAATTAGAGTTCCTCCAACAAACACCCATGAGTCAAAGAATATTTTCCCAGTCTTTGTAAAGACTCCAATTCTTAATCTCATATAACTGTAAGCCGCACCACCAAAATTGAATCCTAGTAAAAATATTGACCAGTATAGGAGAAAAGTCGATAACTAGATTTAGTCTTGATTCAAATAATCGATCACAATCTAATTCTAAACCGTCAATCCGGTATATGTAAATCCACACCAATTACAAAGGTAACGATCTTATCTTTTGAACCCATCTATTATTAGTTGAATTGTACATTTCTACAATATCTGTAATTCTACCATCAAAAATAAAATCATCCATCACACAAATAGTCTCATCTAAGTTAGCTCTCGTTACTTCGGTTCTCTAGTTGCATAAATCCTTACTCTCCATCCACATAGATTCGCCTGAGACAGTTGAGGCCACGTAATAGACCATAAATTTATGAAAAAAAATTTGATAGAAAAAATCTATCAGGATATAAACAGAACAAGAACAAGAATACATCCAAGAAAAAATATCATATCATGACTAACCATAACAAATAGGCAATTGTCTCAATGTGTTCATCATTTTGATAGTGGCTTAAATTGAATGTTTACATGGAAAGCCAAGTTATTAGCACTGAGTCCTGAATTATAGAACAGAATAAAGATCTCGATGCTCTAAAGTGTATGATTTAATCTTTATTAAGGAACAGTCAATCAATATAACTTATGTTTAAAATTTCCTCTTCAGATAAACTAAAAATTGAATAGAGACTAACAGATAAACAAAAGAGACAAATATTGGATACATAAATAGAACTAAAAATGATGACAACAATTAAATCAGAATTCTTGACCCTTTTTGGAGTAAAATTAATCTGATATCCTAAAAAAATATAATTCATTTTAAAGGACTAATTCCAATAGTAAAAGTTAAATACTTGACTTCCAAATAAACATGGAATCTATTTCGAGAATATATCATATTATTAAATAATTATGTACATAGCCCTTAAGATAAATGAGGTTAGATTTTCCACCTAAATATACTGAAACCATAGGTGCTGTAAAGATTCACTCACTTCAAAAAATATATGAAATAGATTCAGGATACAATTTTGATATCACTTCTCAGGAACTTAACATTGCGACCAAGGCATTTGACAATTACACATTGTCAAAGATATTTCAAGGCATGGCAATAGTGATACCAGTTAAGGATGAAAAATTGAGCCTTTTAGAAGGTGTTTTAAGTGGTATCCCTAACGAATGTTTAATAGTCATAGTATCAAACAGTCAAAGACATCCCGTCGACAGATATGCCATGGAAGTAGAAATGGTTAAACAGTATTCTTTGTTTTCTAACAAAAGGATTATCACAATTCATCAAACAGATCCTAACCTTAGTAGAATTTTCCACAAGATTAATTATCCTTCAATTTTGAATCACAATAACCAAATTCGTCAAGGCAAAGCAGAAGGAATGATAATTGGGATTTTGTTATCCAAATTGCTTAAGAAAGAGTATGTAGGATTTGTAGACAGTGACAATTATTTTCCCGGAGCAGTGAACGAGTATATAAAGATTTTTGCATCCGGTTTTGCTATGTCAAATTCTCCTCTATGTAATGTAAGGGTATGCTGGCACTCTAAACCAAAAATAGCAGACAACAAAATGTATTTTCCAAAATGGGGAAGAATATCCGAGCATAGTAACAAATATCTGAATGATTTGATTTCATATATCACCGGATATGAAAGAGACATTATTACCACAGGTAACGCTGGAGAGCACTCACTTTCTATGTCGCTTGCAGAAA
Organism: Candidatus Nitrosocosmicus sp.; assembly: GCA_035279165.1. Lineage (GTDB taxonomy): Archaea > Thermoproteota > Nitrososphaeria > Nitrososphaerales > Nitrososphaeraceae > Nitrosocosmicus. The sequence continues at coordinate 4,894 of DATEIH010000176.1, forward strand.
ACTTAGATTTTTCTAGTGGATATTCAGTAGAACCATATGAACTAATTAATATTTTAGAAAAATATGGAGGCATTATTCCCAATAAATCATTGGATGTCGTAAAACAAGGCGTGGAAATATTTCAAGTTGAAACAAGAAATCCCCACTTCCATGAAAATAAAGGAAATGAACATATTCAAGGAATGCTTCAGGAATCCCTTAATGTAATTAATAATAGTAAAATTTGCAATACCGAAATTACCACAGATATAAAAAATCATCTACTAATCTTAGAGCAAAAAGATAGACCTGATAGTATCAAATCAAATAATAAAATCATCATGATGGATCCAATTAAAACTATTGAGATAGATAAATTTCATGAACTTGTGGTTGATAGTCCAAGGCTAATACAACAATTTAACATGGATAAGAATAGTATGATTTAATTGTCTCA
>DATEIH010000177.1:0-2819 GCA_035279165.1 Candidatus Nitrosocosmicus sp.
AATGGGAGTACCGGTTCTTACAACTGTGGAAAGTACTATATCATTCGTGAAAACTCTGGAGTGGACTAAACACAATGAACCAACGGTAAGACCAGTGAATAGTTACTAGATATATTTTTCAATTACCATAGTCTAGTAAAGTAACTTTGCTAATTCATTTTCCGAGCCAATAATCGACCCATCCATGGTGAACAAAAAGGCTTTATCTATTGTCCAATTTAACTTATTCATCATGTTATATAGCAAAGGTAATTTAGATTTACCACTTGTTCGTAATGTGTTCCTATTTATCTTACTATGATAATCTAAAAGTTTGTTAAAATGAGGCATAACAATTACTTCTATGTTTCTCGTATTTTTTTTATGATTCCTCTCTAACGAATCTACTTTTTTTGTTAAATTGATTTTCACCCAAACTTTGTTACCATTCAATATACTTCCTTCTTTTTGAATAATGGGATGCAAATGTCCTACAATGATCTTTTCCACATTCATTCCAATTTGAGGGAGAGTGTGGCCATGTGTAAAAAGTATGTTGTTAATTTCCATTCCCTTGGAGCGCATTAGATTAATATTTTCTGCTAATAATTGCTTTATATTGCCATCATGATTGCCTGGAATAAGATAGATATTGAAACATTTGCTTAATGATTTCAAAAAATAAGGAACGTTATCCCATTCTGTTCTAGTTATGATTCTTATAGATGATTTCAAATCACCAAGGATGATCAATTCCTTGACACCAGTTTTCATATGAATGTCAGTCAATAGCTTTATGGACTCATCTATATTTTGTCGAGTATCAACTAATATACCATTTCTTCTCATTCTATCTTCCATACCGATATGAACGTCTGAAATGGCCAAAAAATTCTTGAAATCTGGAGTCTCTATCATTAGAACAGGATGGGGATAAAGTGGAAAACACCTGCTTTTAACATTATTTGCAGCATTAATCATAAGCTCTTAATCGGATAATATCCGAAACCTGAATAATCCAAGTTTCACTTATATGTATGTACCATGTACTATATAATGATATTTTTTTGACTCAAAATAGTTTTCCCATGAAGCAATGGCATCTGGAACATGTTGAAAAAACTATTAAAAAATTTATTACAGGATTATCGGAAACTGCTAGTATATGGGAAAAACGCCAGCATAAAAGGTATGGAACTATAGCTAATTGTTGTAAACAGGTAGACTATGATCTTAAACATGGAGTCACAATAGATGAAGTTATTCAAGTTTTGCAAAAAATCAAAAGTGATGAGACTTTTGCTCCCGTAATGCAAACTGAAAACGCGATGCAAAGGTTTAACGAGATAGAGAAATATGTGCTATCTTTGAAGAATCCTCGGGCAGAATAACTTGCGGTTTTAATCTGAGTAAAGCACATCATTGTAAGTCGTTTCAACAAAAATATCTACGAATTATTTGAATACAATGTATAATTGTAAATATGAGATGCCTGTGCTCGATCTGTTACTGGAATTGTAAATGAAGCTGTCGATAAGGGGGGTATATTATATGGTTCTGATTGGGCCTTCCAAATACCAATTAGATCATTATTTTTGTCATTTAAAGCTGCAATTATGGTCGTGCTTGTCGAAGTCGTATTCATGTTATTGGTAATTCTACCATTTATGTAGTAAAACCCAGTTGCATCTAATTTAGAACTCGTGGAATGGATTTCAAGATCATTTTTAGGTGTACCTATCACATCGTAGGTAAACCCAACTGTAAAGTTCTTGATCAGATTATTATGATTCTTGTCATATATGAGAACATCAAACGGAGTTTCTGATGATGGGCCTAAAGGATGCACCGCAACTTGATTGCTGTAATTACCCAATGTGATATTATTTGCATTTGTAATGATTGCATGCACAAAAATGTTATCTATTGTGATATTCCTGTCATTTTGAGCTATACCAACTATGTGATAGTAATTGTTTTGATCTTGAGTCAAGCGGGTTTGCACTCCTTTCAAAGCATTTGCTCGCTCATCGGCTTGCAGAAAGATCGACATATTGAGTATGACTAGTACAGAAAGGATTAGACAGGATACAGTTCCTAATGAACTTCTTGATTTGTAAATTACAATCATACTTTTCATCAGATTTATTTGCAGGAAATGATTAGATTAACCTTTGGTGCGGCCTTAAAATAATATATATTTAGCCCTAATTAAATAAAAGAAATCCTTGATAATATCAGAAGGCTCTTTTGTCCTATTTTTTTTTAACAGTGATAAGAAATGGCTCATACGGATTGAAAATGAAAAGAAATTACATACCCATCTTGGGATTATTGATGCAGGTTCGACGATTGGTTTAGAATTTGGCTCGTATATTTTTACGAATAAAGATAAAAAAATTTTCCTTCTTCCTCCCAATACATATGATTTCGTAATGAAATCTCAGAGAACCACACAAATAGTATATCCAAAGGACTATGGGTATATTGCTGCAAGAACAGGACTGACCAGTGGTTCCAAAGTATTAGAAATCGGAACGGGAAGTGCTGCCTTGTCTACCTTTCTTGCAAGTATTGTCATGCCAGAAGGTCACGTTTATACCTTTGATATTAATGAGGACTTTATGTCCATAGCAAAGAAGAATCTGGAAAAATCTGGAATGGCTGATTATGTAACTCAGGGAATATACGACTCCGCGCAAATGGATCAGGTCCAAGACGTTGATTTGGTAGTGATTGATCTTGGTGATCCCTGGAATTACTTGGATGTTGTTTATCCATCTATGAAGAGTGGTGCTTCAGTAGTTTGTATATGTCCTACAATGAATCAATTGGAAAAC
>DATEIH010000178.1:0-6917 GCA_035279165.1 Candidatus Nitrosocosmicus sp.
GCTGACAAATTCACTATGATTATTCTATATTTATAAATGCTTAAGAAGCACACCCCTCTGTTGCAGATAGGCTGGTGTTTTGGCAAGGCTATAATGAAAGATTGCCCTTGGTATGCAAATGATATTATCCCATAGGACAAAATAATAAGATTTTTTACTCTAAAGCTATTTTCAAACCATTTATTAGTATGCTGTCTGATATGAAAGGCTGCATTGGTTATTGTCTCCTGTTAGGGATCTGTATATAGGATGAAATTCTTACTTTTCATTCATATCAAAGGCCGGAGCTATCTAGAGTAGAAACTTTCTGTAATAGAACAGGATTGGATTGGGTCGGATATCTCCCCCTATTTTCCATGGTAACTGTTAGGTAGATATTTGGGGGATATTTGTATTGACCTATCTATAAGCTGCCACGCCGTCCCTTCCGATTTACTCAAGGTATCGTACAGGACCAGCTACAAACAAATTGCCAAGGTGGAAGATACACCTGGTTACTATGATCATGAATAATTGGGAAAAGATCAAAGATGTCTAGAAGCAAATGAATATGCCGGTTTAATAAATTACCATATCTTTACACAACTGTAAACGGGACTCTGAGCCGCTCCCTACATTTTAAATAAAAAACCCTAAATGACGTCTTTAACTGTCTCTTCTGTATCATAGTCTGACTCAACTACATTAGGGCTGTATTTGTGAATATCATCCCAAACCTCAAAAGTCATCCAGTATCCACAGAAGATTAATTTTTTCTCATTATCAATTTCTCCGTGCTGAGGCATTGATGCATTGTAATGGGTCAGTGTAATTTAAATCCTGAATTTATTTGCCATATCTTCGTGCTCTTTTCTGGAAAGTCCGAATCGCTCGCATCAAATCAATTTTTCTAAATTCAGGCCAAAAAATGTCTACAAATATAAGTTCACTATATGCACTCTGCCACAGCAAAAAGCCACTCAACCGTTTTTCCCCTGATGTTCTTAAAATCAAGTCTGGCTCCGCTTGTGGAAGATGCGCAGTGTATAAATTTGCTTCAATAACCTTTTCATCAATCTCATCTATTTCCATTTTGTTTTCCTTTGTCAGCGTTGCAATTTTTCTAATTGCGTCTATTAGTTCCTTCTGGCCACCGTACGCAATGGCAATGTTCAAGTACATATTTTCGTACTTTTCAGTTCTTGTTTCCAATTTTCTCAAAATATCTTGCAGCCTTTTTGGAAGTATATTAAATTCTCCAATCGATTTTACTCGTATCTGCTTATCGTGAATTCTCTTATCATTATACAAACCAATCAACTTTTCCTCGAGCAAGGAGTAAATATTTTCGAGCTCTTCTGTTTCCCTATTAAGATTTTCATTCGATAATACATATACTGTAGTTATTCTTATTCCTAGGTCGTAAATCCAATTCAATAAATCTTCCGCTATGTCTGCACCCATTTGATGGCCTTTCGCTTTATCTATATCCATTAGTTTTGACCATCGCCTATTACCATCTAGAATAATTCCTATGTGTTGAGGGAACGGAAATTGATTTATTTGACTTGTCAAGTGTTTTTCATATATTTTATAAACAAGATTTTGTCTGGATGTTAAATACAGCAGTTTTAAAATCTTGTCTATCATAGACATTAGGAGAGATGTTTTATACCTTCATTTATGCTCTAATATACCTTACTGGTCATCATGCTTCAGAGCTTCTCCACCCTTTCGGTTCCTAAAGTATTGAAATAGAAAAGTTGCCACTATCAAAGTAACTGCCAGGCCGATTAGCAATGAAGAAATTAGATTGAATGGATTTCCACGCTCAGTGATTAAGGATGTTAATTGCAACATGGGGATGTACAATAAACCCAAAACGACCAATCGCAGAATATCATATATTATATTGATACTACCTTTGAACCAATTGCTCAACAATATACCTGCAAATATTGTTCCAATCCCTATCCACAATAGGGTTATAGTTCCAGTTGCAAAAGTACTTAGCACAACTTTGTCAGTTAAAATCGATGTTATTCCTTGATCAGATTCCAATAATTCCGGAGGAATATGAGATATTCCACTTAAAATTGATGCTATAATTATCATGGTGCCAGCGAAATAAGAAAATAGCCTAATAAATCCAGAAGGAGTAGGCTTTGAAAAACTTGCTATTGATTTATCGATATCAAATGCCCTGAGAATAAAGGCCGCACCCAATATACTTACTCCTAGTGCAAACGCCTCTCGAGAAAATCCAAAAATTATTGACAAGCCGCTGATAACCAACAGTGCGCCTGGAAGGCCTAAGAAAAATTTTGAATACCTAGGATCGTAAAACAGGATTTTTATATAACGAGCTAAAATAGCATAGGAATATTCGACACTTCTACTTTGTCTTACTATGATTCTTTGGATAGATATAATTGGAATCCGACCCTGAATCAAAGGGATTGCCGTTTCATCGTCTTCTCCATCGGATATAACTACAGCCCCATCTGCTCCGTACACACTTAAAACTCTGTCAATCTCTTGAGTAATTTTTAAATCTCCTTCAACACCTCTATTATACTTGCCTGCAACCAAGGCTATTTCTACATCATAGCCTTTCATTTTGAATTCTTCATATGATTTTACAGCTCCAAAAATCGCATTACAATCTGAATCTTCTGGATCTTCAATCGCTAATCTTGTTCCTGCATTAATACATAATTCTTTGCCGATAATCGGAGTTTCCAATCCCCCCTTAATACCAATATCATCATCTCTGTCAATACAAAATACAATAACCTTTGAAAATTTTTGCAAGGAACCCATCTTGTCATAATTCTCATTTTTTTTTAAATTTACTTTATTGTCAAGTTGGCCCCATTTAGGCATTAATGATACAATAGATAAAATGATTCACTATTTAATTAAGTTACTCGATCTTTTCAAATTAAGAGTTAATATTCATATTAGATCAATATGATTAAAACAATCGCTGGTGTTCTTTTAGGATACACCGGTTATAAATGACGTTAATATCTTTTTTTTCTGCAATTTCTTGTGCTTCCTTATTATAAATCCCCAATTGCATCCAGATGACTTTGATTCCATTTTTGAGAATTGCATCTTGAACTACTGGTAAAACATCTTCAGATTTTCGAAAAATATCTACGATATCTACTTGGTGGGGGATATCTGATACCCTTGGATATGATTTATTTCCTAGAATCTCCCCATATATAGGATTTACAGGGATGATATTGTATCCTTTTTCAATTAGGTATCTTGGAACATAGTTTGACGGTTTTCCTTCATTTGGTGACATTCCAACTACTGCAATATTTTTAAATCCATATATCCTTTTTAAGACATCATCTGAATTCTTATCTGTATCGTTTTCATTCATACGGTATTTTGACCGTCTTATTATATAACGGTTAAATACACCTATACATTTAAAAGTTATACAATAAATAGAATAAATACTCCATTTTCCTGATAATTCTTTGAGCCTAATGAAATCAAAATATACTACTCAACGGCTATTGAATAATTGATTGAATTTCAATAATTGGTATCCTTACTATCTAGTAATTGCTGGCTTATTGAAAATTCAGATTCAAAGGGATTTTCTAAATTCTCTAAACTTGTCAGCCCAGAAACAAAATGGACTGTTGGATCCAAAATGTTTCAGAAAAATACATAACAGCAAAGCTTTAGTCATAGGTGCAGGACCAAGCATTGAAGAAAGCAAGGTACAAAATTACATACTGGAAATCTACAAAATTAGCAAAGGTAAATTTAAAACTACTTTGTCAGAAAATCCGGTGGTTATAGCTGCCGACGGTGCCACTGAGATGTGTCTAGATTTAGGAATAATTCCAGATTTTGTTGTAACGGATCTTGATGGAGATTACGAATCCCTAGTCAGGGCTGATTCTGGTGGATCAATTATGGTAGTACATGCTCATGGCGATAACTATGAAAAGATCAGTTCGCGGGTTCCATATTTAAATAATGTTATAGGAACAACTCAAAATTTTCCATTGACGAATGTCTATAATTTTGGAGGATTTACTGATGGCGATAGGAGCGTATCTCTGGCAGTCGAGTTTCAAGCTAAGGAGATCTTGCTACTAGGTATGGATTTTGACTCTGGGATAGGGTTTTTTTCAAAAAAAAGTGTGTCAAATCTCAAGTTGAAGAAACAAAAATTGCATATTGGTAAATATTTGACTGAGGTGTTATTGGAAAATTCCAGCGCTTTAGTAACCCATATCACGACTTCAAATCACGATTCATCTTTTTATGGGGTGAATAAATATAAGATAATATGAAAACTAAGAATATTCTAACTTTTGCAGGTTTTGGGCTCGCATTGCTTGGAGGCTATTTGTGGATGATAGGTCAGATTACTTTTGGCATGATCCTTTGGGGGTTGACTTTCTTGATTATATATCGAATCAATCGCATGAACAAAAATAGATCAAAATATAAGAGCAAAATTAATAATAAACATAAACAAATTAATTCTAAAGATGATGATATTTAAGCTCAGATTACCTCGTTTAAATTTAAATGCTCTCTTATGACTAATCAATCTAAACCATCTATTCCTTTACTTCTTTTGGGATATCTGGGTCTATGATCTCCTTCTTTCCACATAATCTCTGTTAAATTCTTCGAAACCAGTCTAGCTACTGAGGTTCAATAGTGGAGGGTGGCTTGCTTGATATAGCATATGTTACCCAAGTTACATTTTCAATTTCATTTGTTATCTTGGAACTAATCTTTTCTAAAGTGGAATATGGTAGTCGTGACCAATCAGCTGTCATCGCATCAACTGATTCAACAACTCTTATGGAGACAATGTGCCCAAAAACCCTTTCATCGCCCAAAATTCCAACTGCCTTATCATCTCCCACTATAGCGAATGCTTGCCATACTTTATCATACAAATTATCTTCCACGAGTACTTCTTCTACTATGTGGCTGGCCTTTCTAGCCACATTTATCTTATCTTCACTAGTTTCACCGATAATTCTTACAGCTAGCCCAGGTCCGGGAAATGGGTGTCTCTTAAGTAAGTCCGGAGGTACGCCCATTATTTTAGCCACATTTCGTACTTCGTCCTTGTATAAGAATCTCAAAGGTTCTAATATTTTTAAATGAAGCCATTCGGGGAGTCCACCTACGTTGTGATGAGTTTTTATCACTGTAGCAGGACCGCCTGATACTCCACTCTCTATGACATCCGGATATAATGTTCCTTGGGCTAACCATTGAAAAGGTCCTTCATTTTCGGCAAATTCGGTAAATACTCTTGCAAATTCCTCACCTACTTTTTTTCTTTTTTGTTCTGGATCTTTCAATCCCTCAAGACCTTTCAAGAATCTCTCCTTTGCATCTATGATTCTTATAGGTATCCTTAATTTTTCTTGGAAAATATCTGCGACAATCTCTCTTTCATTCTCTCTCAATAATCCATTATCTACAAAAACACAAGTCAAATTATCTTTGATAGCCCTGTGGATGAGTATTGCGCAAGTGGTAGAATCGATACCTCCGCTCACCGCGCATAGGACTTTTCCATTCTTAACCTTTATTTGTATATTGTCTATACATGTTTCAATAAAGTTAGACATACTCCATTCAGGATTTGCATTGCTAATCTCGTTAGCGAAATTGAATAATACTTTATCTCCATTCTCAGTATGAGCTACTTCGGGATGAAATTGTAATCCAAAAATCTTTTTGTGATTGTTACCTATTGCTGCTGAAAAAGAACTGTTAGTTTTACCAATGACTTCAAATCCTTTAGGGATTATTTCTGCGGCATCACTATGACTCATCCAACATTTCAGACCATCTGAATCTATGTTTTTGAATAAATTAGTTTTGTCTGTTATTGTTAATAATGCATTCCCGTATTCTCTGTTCAACACTCTCTTTATCTTGCCGTTAAAGTGATCGACAATGATCTGATGGCCATAGCAAATACCTAAAATAGGGACACCTAATTCAAATATTCCGTTGTCGGGTTTGGGAGCGTCCTTACTGTAAACACTGGCGGGACCGCCTGAAAAAATTATTCCTTTTGGTTCTAAATCTTTTATTTTCTCGACTGGAGTATTGTAAGGAACTAATTCGCAGTAAACATTTAGTTCCCTTATTCTCCTACATATTAGGTGGCTGTACTGAGACCCGAAATCCAATACTACTATTTTGTCCATTATTTTTCCACTTTATCTAGCATTCTTGTCAAAACCCATGCGGCGGTATTGAAAATTTCATTGATCCTTTCCTTATCTCTATAATTCTTGATCTGTATTTTCTTAATGATGTCCTTATTTTGATTCTCAGTAATGATATCATAGGTGATTATTTCTGATTCGGATAATTGTCCTTGATTGATCTTATCAAGGTCCTTGTTTATCATACCTTGCAATATTCTATTTAAAAAAAATGACTTAAAGGGTGGAGTTTCTATGCTAATTCTAATCGGTTCTTCGGGGGTAATTGTAACTTCTTCCTGTGTTACATGAAATCGGGCAACAGGTGTATTATCTTTTAATCTTTTTATTAGTCTTGTTTCCTCGACGGACTGCTTTCTTGGCTCAATATGCTCCTCTTGAGCTCTGCGTTTTTCATGATACTGACTAGGAATTTTCTTCTGAGAATTGATCTCCATGTTTTGTTCATTGGGTGAGATTTTTTTTGCCAAATTAAGATTGGCTGCAGTCTTGAAACTTCCTTGTTTTAGTACAGAATCAATTAATGAGAGAGTTATCTTAATTTTTTCAATTTCATCCTGTTTTTCCAAAATTTGTTTAGTTAACCATTCTCTTATCTCTGCTGCATTTTTTATATCGTCATCAGAGTAACCTAGCATAATTTGATTTGATTTTTTTCGATATTAAATGTTATTTATTGTCACTTTTTTC
>DATEIH010000179.1:0-4395 GCA_035279165.1 Candidatus Nitrosocosmicus sp.
AATTCCGGTGTATGGACTCCCACTATTACCAACCCCTTATCTGCATACTTTGTATTCCAATCTATAAGATATGGAAGTGTTCTTAGAACATTAATACAACTATAAGTCCAAAAATTGACAAGGACCACTTTTCCTTTTAGACCTGTCATTGTTAGCGGCTGTGCGCTACTAATATTATTGATGTTATTCATACCTTCATCTGCTTTTTTGAAATCAGGTGCAATTCTAGATTGAGAAGAAAATGTTAACAAACTAACAGTTAATGCACATAGTATAATTGCTGTTGTTAAAATAATTATCTTTTGTTTCAATAACAATTCTTTTTCACCTTTTTATTTTGTGATGATTTAGTTTGGCCCTAGAAACTAGCCAATTGTTATGTTTTGTACTGGAATATTTCATACGATATGGCACTTAATTATGAAACTAAAATAAAAAGTTGCTTAAAATCTTTATTGCACGTTCATATGTATTATATCACTTCTATACTTTCACTTAACCATTCTGTATTTATTACTATAAAGATATGTCGTCTTGACTATAGATGTTAAAGCCTATAGATAACTAATAAAAATACAATAGATATTAGAAAAATTATTGATAGAGTTATTTCAGTTTTACCACTTATGATCTTTTTGATTTTGCTTCAATTGAATATTTTAAATGTTGGTAATAGCGTATACTCCGAATCGTTTAAAACTCAACAATTGCCTTATGTTACATTATCTACGGATCTTCCAGATAATAGTAGCACTAGCGCTTTAATAACTACTAATGATAATCTCACCAATGGCCTCAAGTTTCCACTATCAATTTGTATATATATGGCCTAGTTGACACAACAAAATATAAGACTATCTTTTGTTATTTCTTTAAATGTCTAATTCTTTATAAGGCAATAATCACTATTTAATTATTAAAAGCCAATTCGAAACCAGATTTATCCTTAATTTATATAATACAATTGTGTCTCTAGAGATACGAAACTATCCGTAATTTACCAATATATATCTATATGCGTCACAAACTTATTTAAGTGGTAGTGCCAATTCTGTCTATTCGCTGTGCTAGAATGGTTTCACAATGATAGATGTCATATTGTGTAATTATTATAGATGCAGCTATGGTTTAGATCAATTTATGATCATCCGGCAGAGATAGAATCCACTGAGGTTAATAGCGATAGTAACAGCGAACCTGGGGAGAGTGTTATCTGTGCCAACTTACAATGGCCCTAATTCATAAAGATTTCAAATTTTACTGAATATTTATCTGTTTTTCATTTTTGATCTTTAAGTAAATGACACAAGGCAAGAATAACTAGAATATTTATTTTTTCATGACATCTACTAAATCATTTATAATATTCTGCCTATACATCAGATATGTCTTTTGGCTTCCAATCCAAGGTGGAATTTCTTATGGATCAAAATCAATTGTCAAAGATTTGCCAATACAGGATAGGGTCTATTTTTATGATGCCGGTTACCCTATCCAAAATAAAAGATCTTTTATTGTTAGATGAAAACTATTCAGTGGGTGTTATGACTATCCATTGTCATGATAGTTTAAAGGCTCATCTTTTACAGGTTCATAAGATAATCAAAAACGTTATTCATGATTTTGACCAGACTATTTCGATATTATCAAGAATGAACCTTTATTTATTAAATAAAACTGAGATCCCAAGCAATGATTCTCAAAAAATAAGGATAATGGAACGCCTCTATGAGCAATAATCATCGGGGACTTCCTCTGGCCAGAGCCAATATAGAGCGAATATTTCCTAAATTGACCTCTGATCAAATTAGTCGGATGCAACAGCACGGTCACACACGTGCAGTAAAACTCGGGGAAATCCTCGTCGAGCAAGGAGACAGTAACATTCCTTTTTTTGTGGTAATATCCGGCGAAATTGAGATTATTCGTCCTTCCGGTGACATTGAGACCCTTATTACCGTACATGGTCCAGGTCAGTTTACAGGAGAGGTCAACATGCTCTCTGGACGCAGGGCTCTTTTTCGTGCACGTTCAACAAAACCTGGTAACGTAATTGAAATGGATCGTCAAAACATGATGACTTTGCTACAAAGCGATCCTGAGATAGGTGATATCTTGATGCGGGCTTTTATTCTGCGCCGAGTGGAATTAGTGGCTGCTGGAGTTGGAGACGTTGTGCTTATTGGTTCATCCAATTCTGCCCGCACATTTCAGATTAAAGAGTTCCTTATGCGCAATGGACATCCATACAACTACATTGACCTTGAAAGTGACTCAGAGGTACAACATTTATTGGATAATTTCCATATTTTGGCCAGTGACATCCCTGTTCTTATCTGTCAGGGTAAGTTTGTTCTCCGAAACCCCAGTAATCAGCAAATAGCTAATTGCTTGGGCTTTAATGAATTAATTAACCAAACAGCGGTGAGAGATCTTGTTATCATCGGTGCAGGTCCCTCTGGATTAGCTGCTGCAGTATATGGGGCTTCTGAAGGTCTAGATGTCTTAGTGATGGAAACTAGCTCACCAGGCGGACAGGCTGGCTCAAGTTCAAGAATCGAAAATTACTTGGGATTTCCAACTGGTATATCGGGTCAGGATCTTGCAGGTAGAGCCTATACCCAAGCACAAAAGTTTGGTGCAGAGATATTTATCACCAAAGGGTTGCGACTATCCTGTAACGGCAAACCCTACATAGTTGAAAATGAGGATGGATCCAAAATACCGACACGTACTATCATAATTGCGACGGGGGCCGAGTATAGGAAACTGCAACTAAACAACTTGCAACGTTTTGAAGGTATGGGCATTTACTACGGAGCGACATTTTTGGAATCACAGCTATGTAAAGGGGAAGAAGTAATTGTTGTTGGCGGAGGAAACTCGGCTGGCCAGGCTGCAGTCTTCTTGGCCGAGTATGCAAGGCATGTACACGTACTCATTAGATCAGCCGGCTTGGCAGAAAGCATGTCACGTTACCTTATCCGCCGGATCGAAGATAATCCCAGGATTAAATTACATACTCACACAGAGATCATATCACTAGAAGGAGATGTTCACCTTGAATCCGTACAATGGCAAAACGGTATAACCAAGGAGATAGAGAAACATAAAATTAGTAATGTATTTGTCATGGCAGGCGCTGCTCCAAACACCTCATGGCTTGGTGGCTGTATTGCTCTTGACTCTAAAGGCTTTATCAGAACTGGTGCTGATCTGTCCCCAGCATATCTGAGCACCATAGGTTGGCCGCTTGCCCGTCAGCCGTATTCATTTGAAACCAGTTTACCTGGAATTTTTGCTGTGGGTGATGTACGTGCTGGCAGTATCAAGCGAGTTGCATCGGCTGTCGGAGAAGGATCAATTGTGATCTCATTTATTCATAAAGTACTTCAGGAATGAATAGGGTAAACACGGCACTACGACGAGAAATATTTTTCTTTTTGTTCCTAAATATGTAAACATCTTTACCAAATACGAAAGAAAGGAACGACATTATCTTTATGTCAACCAATAACAATCTAATCAAATAGATTTAGAAATGGGCTATGAAAAAGCAAAGGAGAAGGAACGAGATGTTAGTTGGTTAGAATTATTCTATGATCTGGTATTTGCTGCTGCAATAGCTCAACTAGGTCAAAATCTAAGTCATGATTTATCCGTACAAGGTTTTGTCGAATATGTAGTACTATTTGTAATTATATGCTGGGCTTGGACAGGGGCAACATTCTATGCCACCAGGTTTGAAACAGACGACCTGGTTCATAGGATATTAATCCTCTTGCAGATGGCTGGAGCAGTATCTCTGGCCGTAAATTCAAATCAGGCCTTTGATGAAACTTCCATAGGTTTTATAGTCTCTTATATCGCGATAAGGTCTTTTCTAATAATTGAATATATAAGAACAGGGAAAAAAATCACTGATGCTCGCCCTCTTACAAGTAAATACAGCATTGGTTTTTCTTGTACTACTGTTTTGTGGATGATTTCAATATTTGTTCCTGCACCATTCAGTTTTATACTTTGGGTATTGGCTGTAATTACTGATATTATAGTAACAATATTAATAACTAAAAAATATGTAAACTTGCGTCCTAATACAGTTCACCTATCTAAACGGATGGGATTATTTGTCATAATTGTTCTAGGAGAAACAATATTTGGACTAGTTGCTAGTCTATCCCCACTAGAATGGTCCATTCCAACCATATTAGGTATGGGAACAGGAATAACAATCGCATTTGGTCTTTGGTGGATCTATTTCGATACTGTAGATGGGTCTGCCATAAGAGCACTTAAAGAAAATAACAGAATAGGAATCTATTTGTCATGGCTTTACTTACATTTCCCATTATTAATTGGTCTTGCAGCTATGGGCGATGGAATAGCTCATGT
>DATEIH010000180.1:0-2757 GCA_035279165.1 Candidatus Nitrosocosmicus sp.
TGTGACCTAGCTATTAGGATTCCTATAATTCCATCTGATTCGGGACTTATCTCGATGTATTCCTTAACAAGACTGTTTATATCCAGAGCACACAAGTTATCCGCATACCAAACCATAAAGAAGGCCTCATTCTCCAAGCTGCTTATACACTCAAGTAGTGCACCTCCGGTTCCCTTCTTTCTGTCTTCAATAAAAATAATCTTCTTGCCAATGATATGTTCTTTACCCTCCAGGTAACTAATGATTTGTTTTCCATGAGAGTCAAATTCACAAACTATTATGATTTCTGTAATATGCGAGAATTTAGAAACGTATCTTATTATGTAGTCGATTAAGGGCTTTCCGTTAACGGGAATTAATGCCTTTGGACTATAATCGCTGAATGGTTTTGCTCTAGAGCCTCTGCCACCTGCCAGTAATACGATCTTCATACAGTCTAATTTTACTAATGAATTTATAAAACAGTATCTGAAAAAATGCGGAAAGTCAAGTAAATGCTTTAAATCTTTATTCTATCTATCATCAATTTTTTTATTATCGTTACACTCTTAATTTTTTTGGTTCTTTTAGAACAAGTGATTAATTTAACTAGATAATAGGATTAAAAATACTTTATCTCGATTGTCTGTATCCAAAGGATATTTTCCGGGTAAATAATTTGTATTAGGTTTAAAAACTTTCTTTTATATTGTTAACTCATGTTAGAAAAACAAGTCAATGAAATGAAAGAGGATGTGGATATAGGAATCGAAGCAGAAAACAGAAAAGGGGTTGTAGGGATCCTTAATATTTTGTTAGCAGACGAATACCTGCTATTTACAAAGACACGTAATTACCATTGGAATGTAGTTGGCAAAGATTTCAAAGAGCGTCATGAATTTTTTCAGCAGCAATATGAAAAATTAGACGAAATGATTGACGAAATTGCTGAACGAACCAGACAATTGGGAGGGGCAACCGTTGCTACGATGAACGAATTCATGCATATTACCAATTTGAAGGAAGAACCTCGTGAATATCCAACTGATTTAAAAATGATATCAAATCTATTGGCAGATCATGAAAGTACAATAAAATATCTACGAAAAAGCGCCGACAAATGTGAGGAGGAATATAATGATATGGGGACCAATGATTTTTTGATAGGATTAATGGAAATTCATGAAAAAATGGCCTGGATGTTAAGAGCCCATTTGGACTAGCAGTTCATGATTATTTCAAATAGATGAGAAACTAAAAACCTCTTTTCTCATTTCCAGATATTTGTTCAATCATTCAGCTAAAATATCATTCCTGATAAATTTTTGAATCAGGTTCAAAGTAACATTCTAAACCCGAAGTCGCAAGTATCTGTAAATAAACCTATATTAAAATAGATTGAAAATATTATATTCAAGCAATTTATGAGGTCTGGTATCGTAATTACTCCTATCTAGATCCGCCAAGTAATATTTTAGCAAAATTGTAAAATGCTTGTTGTAGACTCTTATTGATAGTTTTCCTAAATACTTTTCTAGATCTGAACCTACCTAAAATAAAATTGCAACTAGATTTCTACATATAATTTCCTTTTACGGATATCGTTATAGATCATACGACAGATCTATATGGATAAATCTATTATCATGCTATGTCCCCAGATTCGTGACGTACTGGAAGAATGATAATTGCAGTAAAATTATCAATTCTATTTTGACGTTCATAGTATATTCCTTTTCATAAGAATAATTTATTAAGGAAAGAGAGTAGTTAAAGTTCTAAACATTGGAGAAATACCTTTCATACTGAAGGCAAAAACCATGGGTATTCTAAAATCAAGACATTTTTGATATCATCTTAGTAAATCCACTAATAGTCATCATCTAGGTCAAGAGGCCATATTCCCTACTCAAATACATTTTTGTCACAGACTTTTGGCTTTATCAAAAGGTCAAGCAGACGCTACCATTCTTGAGAAATAAGATTCTAAATTAAAGATTACAATCGAACTTTTGAAAGGTAAGCAAATATTCTATTGATCATCGAATTAATTTGGGATGATGCAAAAATATAGATGTTGATTTATTTTAAGTGAAAGATAATGCCAGCAATGTCTAAAAAAACCTCCATCCTAATTTGGTTATATTCATAAAATTTATTGCTCTAAAGAAATGTTAGACTCTTTTCTATTTGTTGATAAGATTGAAGGTATCAAATGTTTTCAGTAAGTGACAGGAACAATTCATCTGAAATGTAGACAGACAAATTAAAATAATGAAGATGTATAAATCAGATGGTAAGTACATCATGGATAAAAAATGGAAGATAATAAATGGTGTGGCCGTAGCAATTTTCATAGCAGCCGTGTTTTATTGGATTGTAAATTCTTAAATTTTCATATCATAAATGCATGAATTGTCTCTTTTACACTTGTTTAGTTGTTTCAAAAGAGATGGATTATGAAAGAAGTATCTCTTGTTCTAAATTTAAACTTAAATGAGACTTTTATTTTCTTGAACTTAGATGCTCTTATCCTATTTGTCAAGCACTATGTTATCTGAATATATCTACATCCAAAGAGTATTTTGGAAGCATAATTTCAAATCACAGGAAAAGTCGTTTAGTTGGTAGATAGCTAGCAAAATTAACAACATTACTAAAAGCAAGATTTTTTGAAAAATTCTATTCAGTATTTTAATATTTTTTAAATTTGATCAACACCCAAGGATTGATTTAGAATATAAAAATGAATTAAGAATGATATACTATTTGTTATTA
>DATEIH010000181.1:0-3213 GCA_035279165.1 Candidatus Nitrosocosmicus sp.
ATCCGTACATAGGATAATGAAGTTTCGTTTCTAATAAATATTTGAAAAGAAATGTTTCTATTTCATTAACCCAATTTGAATACATATTCTATTGATTCCAAACCCGAAACATAGGGGACAAATTGTAATTTGTGATTTATCATAATCCTTCCACGTACATACATAATGATATGAGGAATCGACAATCGTGGATAGATAAAATCATATGTTACAGATGAATACCAAAAAAAGGGATAGTGTTGCTTGTAGAAATAATAACCACCATGTGTAACAACAAACATGGAAAAAGAAGATAGAAATTTTCATTTTCCAGTTCTCATCTATGATAATTATTGTTCTTCTTGTTCTAAATTCGCTAATATTATTTACAATCTATCGAAGAAAAAGATAGAAATTTTGGGACACTTTGATATTGAAAGATCTACCAAACTTAAAGAATTAGTATTTAGGAATTATTCCAAGGACCCAACTATGATGTTTTGGTATGTTAAAGCAGATAAAGCATATGCTTCAAGAAATGGCTTGGTCCAAGTGATCTCAGACCTGATAAAAATCAATCTAGGCTTGATAAATTATAAGAATGTACAAATAGTCGATCAGAAATTTTCCAATTCCTGCTATATTGGAAACAATTTTTATTCCCAGTATGGATGTGGAGATAGTACAAAAAGCGTCTTTAAACGAATTTCATACCTTATTAGAAATACAGATTCTATTAGCTGGAATAGATAGAACTGGTCTTCTTAATCTGTCTCAATGAATCTTAATTCCTCTCGTTCTCTCCTACCTTCTTTCTTTTGGCCAGCAATGAGCAGTAGATTAGCGTCAAAATATCTTTAGTCCACTTGTTTATACAATACCTGAAAATTAATTGAACGATTAGACTTAAAAGCAAGAAAAAATTTACAATTTCTTATTGAAATGTTTGGTTTTGAAATTACCTCTGATTTGTTGATCGTTGCAATTTTTGCTCAAACAATTGTTATTTCATTAATAATAATAACTTTTTACTTTAAAATAAAAAATATTCAATATAAAACTATAGATTTAAATGAGAAACTAGAAGAAAAACTGGATAGAGTTGAATCCAAATTATCCTATTTATCCAACCAAGTTTTAGTAATTTCAGCCAATAGGGATAAATTCAAGTATC
Organism: Candidatus Nitrosocosmicus sp.; assembly: GCA_035279165.1. GTDB lineage: Archaea > Thermoproteota > Nitrososphaeria > Nitrososphaerales > Nitrososphaeraceae > Nitrosocosmicus. The sequence continues at coordinate 1,154 of DATEIH010000181.1, forward strand.
CGACATCTTCTCTTCATCCCTCAACTTATTCCAGGACTAATGGTACCACTCATGAGGATTTAGATTCTCAAAACCTATTAAGGGATTTGACTTTGTATGCTCAAAATTCTAGGGATTTCAAAAAAGTAGATACAAGACTGACTGGAATTGCAAATCCAGCTGCAACCAAAGCAGAAGATTCAGAAACTAAACCTATACAAGCAATAGAAGCACCGTTGTTTTCCCGGCCAAAGACAGAGTCCACAGATACAACTACATCATCTTCATCTTCTTCCATTACTCCCGAAAATAATTCATTTTCAGAAAAGTCAAAGAGCAATAAACCTGGTGATGCTGCATCCAAGGACCTATCAACTGACTTTGTACAAAATAATGATGGGTCCGCGAGTACTAATAGGTTTGATCATAAAGATCATATTGAAAAAAATACCAACCCAGAAATAGATAAAATAGAGAAGGAAATTTTAATAGCCCTCAAAAGATTAGGGGGGAATGTCGATGACTTTGGCGATTTAGATGGTTATGATAGCGGTGGTGGTGGCAGTAGAAAAGAAGAAGTCTTATACCCGGCTATAAAAAAGTCTGACAGGAAGGTCAAAAACTTTGACTAAAGTCAGCCAAAAAAAAATTGGTTTTTTATCGATTAAAAAAGAATCTAAATTCATTGTTTAGGTTGACGGATACGATTTTGGCAAAAATTATAAATGACAATCTACTATAGATCTTAACAATGATTTAATCATTATAGGTGAAAAGAGAATTTCCCAACCAGATGAGACCAATTTTAAGAAGGATCAAACAATAAATAAGATTGATAAATACGAGCAACATCAAACGATTGTAAATCTCTTTGATTCCGGAATTCCTCCAGAGATAATTGCATTGCAGTTAGATGTAGATTTGGAGGAGGTTGATAATGTTATCAAGAATTTAAATGAGAAAAAAGATCATGAAAACAACAGACTGATAGGCAACAATATTGTGGATAGTACCTCTGTCTTTTACGTAGATGCTCTAATAGATATCCAAAAAATTATTACTGCTTCCCAATCAAGTATGTGGAAGGCTTTACGCTCAGATCCAATTTTTACAGCTCCTTTTGAAGAAACACAAAAAGTTCTGAGCAGTTATTATGATTTTAAAATTAAACTTATAATACTAAATATCGACATAGTAGGGTCTACAAAACTGTCAATGAACCTCCCAATAGAAAAGGTGTCCAAAATAATCCAAACTTTTAGTCAGGAGATGACCAAGATTATACGTCTCTATGGAGGATATGTCTTAAAGTACATAGGCGATGGAATAATTGGTTTTTTTAATGTCAGTTCCGACCATTTGTATACTCTTTGTATTAACGCAATAAATTGTGCCCGTACCATGATTAAAGTTATTAATCAAGGATTCAACCCGGTATTTAGTCAATATGATTATCCGGAGCTTGGCGTTAGAATTGGTATTGATTACGGTGAAAATGTAATCGTAAAATACTATCCATATGTAGATAATGTGAACGACCTAACACAGTATGATTATAAAGCTATTCAAAAAACCAGCGAATTGATTTCAAATGAGAAACCGTCTTACGATATACTAGGTTACACCATAAGTATTGCAACCAAAATGACTACTTTTGCTAAAGTTAACCACATAGTAGTAGGCCAGCTAATTTATGATGTATTATCAAAAGAGGAACAAGAATATTTTTCTGTTGTAGATATCAATCCTGAAAACTGGAACTATATCAGTGACGAGACAGGCTCGATATACAAACTTTACTCGAACCGTGCCTAATTAGCTATCTGGTTCACATCTACTCTAGGCGTTGATAATATCAAGAAAGGTCAATTTAGATAAGGATATATTTTTGAGATCTATAGAGTTACATAGATATGACTAAAGTGTGTTCGTTTTGTAATAATACCACAATTAACGAATCAGAGAGTGTGTGCAGTGCATGTATGAAGAAATACGGAATAGGCACTTTTGATAATAGCAGAGATGGTTGTGGATGTGATTGCTGACAAGGATAAGTACAAAGACAAGAAGATGGTCCTAAT
>DATEIH010000182.1:0-3921 GCA_035279165.1 Candidatus Nitrosocosmicus sp.
AAAAACTAAATTTAATATAGGACATCCATTTGATAGAAAATAGGTTAGATAAAGTTGTCAGTAGATATGGCAGTTAAAGTCCTCGATGAAAGCCTCGGTAGGGATGTTTTGATAAAATTGAAGGGTGGCAAGGTTATTAGAGGAAACTTACAAGGTTTTGATCAACATATGAATTTATTATTAGAAAGTTCTGTGGAAATATTAGAAGAAGGAAAGACAGATGACATTGGGAATATCGTTGTGAGAGGAGACAATGTAGTTATAATTTCTCCCCCTCAGTTCAAATAACTAATATTAATTTTGAGGTAAAAGGAATTGACAAAAGGAACAACATCTATGGGTAAATTTACCCGCAAGAAGACACATATTAGATGCAGAAGATGTGGACATAATTCATTTCACAAGCGGGGCAAAACATGTTCAAAATGTGGATACCCTGATCCAAAGCTTAGAAAATATAAATGGATAAAAAGACGGGTAAAATAGCCTTTTAATTTTTACTTATTTAACATTAATTTATTTTTATAAACCAATGTGTCTTTATGATTAGCATATAAACATGATAGAGATACTCATAGTCGTCAGTTCAGTCATGTTAGGTGTAATTTGCGCTATTTTTATTTTCCATATTCTTAAAAAAAGAAAAGATAGTCAGTTAAAAATTCTAGGCAATGTAAAGTATGAATTAAGTAGTCTTTACTTTGAAAAATCAGTTGCTTTAGAGGCTTTAAACAAGATAAACCAACATTTTGATGAAAAAAAAATAGATGAATTTGAAAGAGACAGGCTATCGCACAAATATATCAATCTTTTAGAAGAATACGATAAACGTGCCTTTCAACTTAACCCTATACTAGAGGTCCAAGAGATTTATGAGTACAGAAATCAATTAAATTCTATATTATCAGACTATATTAAAAAAATAGATACAAAGCTGACTAGGTTAGGGATGGACAATAATCAATCAAATTTTGAGGATAATGCTAAGGATGGCGATAAGGATAAGAATAAGAATCATTTAGATAAGTATCTCAAACAAACTACATCGATACTTGGTAAGATTAAAACAATAAAATCAAGTAACAAGAAAAACGACCAAATATTTTTACAGAGTGATAGCGACAACAAGTTAGAATTAGGATCCAGCATAGAAGAAGGATTGAATGAAACAGGTGGATCAATTAATGATATAAGCACAATACATTCTCAAATGGATAAGGATTCAGGAACATCATCGATTCCGCTGAATTCGAGACAATCCAAGAATAGAAACATTGACTTAAACGAGATTGATAAGATACAAAATGACATTCTTAAAACATTAAAAAGATTGGGTGGTTCATAAATAACCAAAATACAATTATTTGAATTATAAGAATGTCATGCCTGCAATAGATGTGAGTGCTATGCCAGCTTCAATCGATTTAAATATACTTTCATTATCTTCATTATAAAGAATTATGTCCTCTATCACTTCCGGTTCTCAAAACAATGGATCTTTAGATAAAAGCTTTGAAAATATAGCTCAACATATCATTGAAAATCATATATCCGATAAACCTCTTCTTATTGGATTAGGTAGTGGACGGGCTATTGCTAAAATTGTAAATCAGTTACCACCGTCAATTATAGAAATATGTAAATTTATTTGTACTTCATTACAAATAAAAATTGAAGCAGAGAAGAAAAAACTAAGCATAGTTGATGAGTCATTGATCCCCTTTTTAGATATTGTAATAGACGGAGCAGATCAAATTGATAGTAAGTTCTTTATGATAAAAGGTGGTGGCGGAGCCTTATTCCGTGAAAAAATCTTGTATTACTCGTCTAAAAAAACAATAATTGTTGGAGATACCTCAAAATTTGTGCCGCGTTTTTCAAGATCTGTGCCGCTGGAAATCCTGCCATTTGGGAGAACTGCAACGATACCTTTTTTGGACAAATTAAATGGTGTCCCAATACTTAGAACTTTGGAAAGGGGTTATCCCTATATAACAGAAAATGGAAATCTTATTCTAGACGTCATGTTTAACGATTATTCTAATGTTCCTCAATTGGATACAGAACTAAAGGGAATACCAGGGGTTATTGAAACCGGATTCTTTGTACGCCCTGCAAGTGTTTGCTATTGTGCACTCAAGAATAACCAATACAAAGTCTATGAAAATCCTCCGAATCTAACCAAACAACTTGGCTAAACCCAATTCCTAGCACTCATATGGTGTTGATAATGAGTAACAGTTTTGACCGTATCATCAATAGTAATAGCTGCGATCTAATAATAAAGAATGCAAATGTTGTAATACCTAAAGTAGGAGTTCTTAGAACAAATATACTCATAGAAAATGGAAAAATCAAAGAGTTAAAGAATTCATCAGATAGTGTAAGTTATTCAAAATCAATAAATGCAAATGATAAATATGTATTGCCGGGATTAATCGATCCTCATGTACATTATGGAGTATTTTCACCTGTCGAAATGGCTGCAGCAACCGAATCCAAATCGGCTGCGGTTGGCGGTGTTACTACCATTATGCGAATGCTTAGAGTTTATGAATCATACAAGGAAGAAATATCTAAGCATCTAGAAGCTAGTTCAAAGAACCATTTCATAGACTATGGCATACATGCTTCAATTCTAAATTCTGATCAAGTTAATGATATTTCTTATTTGTATCAAAGTGGGATACATTCATTCAAACTCTACATGAATCTAGGTTCGACAGATAATAAGATATTGATGGATATGTATCCATATAGAAATTTGCGTATCCCAAAAAACGTGTTCGTTTCAGATGAACTCTGTAATAGCGTCGTCGACAAGTCTTCAACATTTAAAAACTCAATTGTTCTCGTGCATGCTGAAGACCATAATACATGCGCAAATCTCATCGAGGAAAAGAAGATAGAAAAGTCAAGAGCAGAAAGCGGTACTTTAGATACTAGTCCAGAAAATTTAAGAAATAATCCAGCAAACCCTAGCAAGGATAATCCACTAGATTTATGGTCCAAATGTAGACCTGCCGAGAGCGAAGTAATCGCAATTAAAAAGATAATGAATATGGCCAGAAGATTTGGATCCAATATTTACTTTGTTCATATAGGATCAAATGGCGCATTAGATGCTATACTATATGAACGGCAGATAGGAGGTTGTAATGCCTATATTGAAACTTGTCCACATTATTTGACTCACACTGTTGATTTCGGCGATCTACGTGGCAAGGTTGTACCGCCTTTACGCTCAAAGAATGATGTAGCTAGTTTATGGAATGCCATAAAAAATGGGGTAATTGATACTATAGGAACAGATCACGTTGCAAATACCCAGGGTTTGAAGTCCGGAGAAAATAACGATATTTGGACCGCACTGGCAGGATTCCCCGGAGTGGCCACTATGCTACCCGTCTTGTTACACTATGGAGTCAATCTAAGAGATCTTCCACTACAGCGCGTGGTGGAACTAACAAGTTACAATACCTCAAAGATATTTGGCATGTTTCCTAAAAAAGGTACTATACAAAAGGGTTCAGATGCAGATCTAGTCATTATAGATGTAGATTTGGTACAAAAGGTAACCCCAGACCTCTTGCAATCTTCCTCAGATTACACAATATATGATGGAATAAAGTTGCAAGGCTGGCCCATAACAACTATATCGAGGGGAAAAATAATTATGGAAAATGGTACAGTATTTCCTGAAAATTTGGGACATGGCAAATTTATAGGTCAGGCAATCACATAATAAAAGAATAAAACCAGAATCGGCTAGTATTTTAGAACGGAGATTTATAAAATCAGGGGAAAGGAATTACACTGGAATAATCCTTCTTATCATCGGATTCATCAGCCATATTTGAATTAAACGGCAAAGCCATAGGTACATCATCCTTGCTGTTGGTGGTACTGCTACTGCTACTG
>DATEIH010000183.1:0-8741 GCA_035279165.1 Candidatus Nitrosocosmicus sp.
TTGGGAATTATGTTTTGTTTTATAATGTGGGAGCCTATTCTCTAGTGTTTAATATGCCCTTTCATTGTCAAACAAAGCCCCCGGTTCTGATGAAAACTTGTAAGGGCGATATAAAATTAATAAGAAAAGGTACCTCTTATAAGGATCTTTATGAAGAAGAAGGCGGCTTAATATCATAATATTTTTTATATGATTTAAATATCACCTGGTGGTTTTGACTTTGGCAAATTATACTAGAGTTCATATTTTTGTAAGTGGAAAGGTACAAGGTGTATATTTTCGTCAAAATACTTCACTAAAGGCACAGGAGCTAGGTATCGTTGGTTGGGTTAGAAATTTGTCAGATGGCCGAGTAGAATCTGTAATGGAGGGTTTGGAGGTCGATATTGATAAGATGATTAGTTGGTGTAAGTCAGGACCTAAAGATGCTCTAGTGACAGATGTTAAAATTATGAATGAGGAATATAAGAAGGAGTTTTCTACTTTTGATATCGTCAAAACACTTTAGATGAATGATGAATGCTCCTCTGGTGAGTAATACCTTTAATTTTAAATTCTAGAATATTTTAGAATATTGTTACTGTTTTGTTCTTCAAATACTGCCTTGCCTTAACTTAACTTAACTTAATTTAACCGTTACGGTCTTACTAATATGTTATTTTTCTCTAGGTGTTTTTTAACCTCTTTTAGCTTTGCCTTATTAAAATGAAACAGAGATGCTGCCAATGCTGCGTCCACTTCCGTTTTTTTATACACTTTTAGTATATCATCAACCGATCCGCATCCTCCTGAGGCTATAACAGGAATGTTTATTTTATCACAAATAGAATTAATTAATTCAATATCGTATCCATTTTCTGTTCCGTCTGTATCTATGCTTGTCAAAAGTATTTCTCCTGCTCCCATTTTTTCAACTTTTTTAGCCCATTCGATCGCATCAATACCTGTAGATTTTTTCCCACCAAAAATCTTGATTTCAAACCAATATTTTTTCCCATCCTTGGAAAAAAAATATTTTCCACCTTGATCATAGTTTCTTTTTACATCCAAAGCGACTACTATACACTGCTTTCCGAAAATACACATTAATTCCTGGATCAATTCTGGGTCTACTACTGCTGCGGTATTTATTGAAACCCTGTCTGCACCACTCAAGAGTAGATTACGTGCATCTTCCAATGTCTTTATACCGCCTCCAACCGTAAATGGTATATTTATTACACTGGCTACATTTTTTACAATGTCTTTCATTGTTTTACGATGTTCCTCAGCCGCAGTAATGTCTAAAAATATTAATTCATCTGCGCCTTCGTCGCTATATTGTTTGGCTAATTTGACGGGGTCTCCCGCATCTTTCAATTCCTTAAAGTTAATACCTTTTACAACTCTACCTTTATTTACGTCCAGACAGGGAATGATTCTTTTTGCCACAGCCATATTAAATCAATTCTTGAACATGTTCTATTTTCAATTTTTCGTCATACAATGCTTTCCCTAATATTACTGCATAACAATTAACGTTCCTTAACTTTAATATATCTATTATATTACTAACTCCTCCGCTAGAAACTATCTTTATACCTTTAAAGGTGTTATTTATTTTGACCAGTGTTTCTATATCAGGGCCCTCCAAAGTGCCATCTTTGTCAATGTTTGTCAGCAAGAACTCATTAACGCCTAGTTCTTGGTAAAACCTGATGGCATCAAATAATTTTATGCCTGAAAATTCCTTCCATCCAGAGATCATTACATTTTCTTCATTATGGTCTACTGAAATTATAATCCGATTTAGTCTTTTCTTTGATATCTTTTGTATCATCTCAGGTTGTTTGAAAGCAAAAGTTCCTATGACAACCTTTATTGGCTTTTTGATGTCCAAGAATCTATTTATACTATTAATAGTTCGAATACCGCCTGCAACCTGTACTGGAATATTTACCAAATCAATAATCTTTAAAATAATTTCGCTATTGTTCTTTCCTGTATTCAAAGCTGCATTTAGATCAACTATGTGTAACATATCAACCCCCTCGGATTCCCATTTTTTTGCTACTTTTAATGGATTGTCATCGTACACGGTTTTATTTTCTAATTTGCCATTGACCAATCTTACTACCTGGCCATCTAATAGATCAATTGCTGCAATGCTTTTCATTTTGATCGCTTGCAAATATTTATAAAGTTTTTAATCATTTTTTCGCCAATTGTACTTGATTTTTCTGGATGAAACTGTGTACAATAAATACTGTTAATTTCTATTGAAGCCGGGATGTTTACTCCGTAATTCGATTTTGATGTTATTATGTCGCTATTTTTAGGTGTAGTATAATAAGAATGTACAAAATACACCCAAGATTTATTTGGTATTCCTTCAAACAATTTACTCTTCTTATCTGTTATCTCCAAACTATTCCATCCTATATGAGGAATTTTTACCAAGTTTTTAGGTAGGGACAATACTTCTCCTTCAATTATGTCTAGCCCTGCTAATTGTCCTTCTTCACTTTTCTCAAATAACATCTCCATTCCCAAGCATATTCCCAAGACTGGAATGTTTTTTTCCATAAACCGGGAGAATCCCGTTTTACATCTGTTTATTGAAATAATTGCTGGATCAAAATTTCCGACACCTGGTAATACTATTCCATCCACTTCTGACGATTCTTCAAAATCATTTATGATTGATACATCTGCTCCATTTCTTTGCAAGGATGATTGAAGACTAAAAATGTTTCCGGCTCCATAATCAAAAATTGATATTTTTACCATATCCTACATCATTCCTTTGGTAGTGGGACCTCCTTCGCTATTTGGATCAATCCCTATTGCGTTCCTTAGTGCAACTGCGGCGGCTTTTATGGCAGATTCGATTTTATGGTGATCATTTGTTCCATAATGCACTATAATATGCATGCAACAATTAATATTTCCAATAAATGATTGAAAAAAGTGAATAATATCTTCTTGCGAAATATTCTCAATCTTTTCTCTTTCTAATTTCATGTCGATGTGACTATATTGTCTCTTTATCAGATCTACAGCGACGCTTGAAACGGATTCATCCATTGGAACTGTTGCATTTCCAAAACGATTAATGTTCTCTCTATTACCCAAGGCTTTATCAATTGCTTGGCCTAATACGATGCCTGTATCTTCTATTAGATGATGTTTGATACCGTCTTCGCTTTTTGCTTTCAAATCAATGTCAATCTTACTGTGTTTTGAAAAAGATACTACAATATGATTTAAGAAATCGATCCCTGTATTAACGTTAGAATTTCCTTTTCCATCTAAATCGATTTTAGTCACTATATTTACTTCCTTTGTCCTTCTTTCAATTTCACACGTACGTTGATGATCCTCAATAATCACTATGTGCTTTTAATTTTTTGTATTATTTAATATATTTGGTAAATCGTTTACATTTTTGATGATTATGTCTGCATTATTTGATTTTAGCAGTCTTTTCTTATTAATTGATCCTCTGTTATTTTTATCATCATCATCATCATCACCATAGACTCCACAGAAAAAAATTTTATTCTCTGCTGTCTGCTTCCTAAAATTTTCTACCATTAAAAGATCTGCTATTGAGTCCCCTACGTACAATGCACAAGTTAATTTTAAATTATCAAATACTTTGTGTAGGGAAAATGCGTTAGGTTTGGAAAATTCTCTAATTTCATCCTCCAAGAATACACAAGCACTTTCATTAAAGTAATTTATCAGATTGTTAAAAGTGAAATAAGTAGCAATCTTACTCCGTCCGGATATCAATCCCAAATTTCCATTAAATTTCTGTGAAAGAAGGCGTATTGTACTTTCTTTAATTATTAAAATGTCCTTGTTTATGAGTGGCTCCTCAAAATAATATATCGGCTCCTTATTGAACCGTTTTTTATATAAGATTGGACCATAAAAGATTTCATTAAAAAGAGTGGAAATCATATCGTTATTGCTAGGATATCTTAATTCTTTTGTTATGGATTTTATGTTTCCAATCTTCTCAAGCTCTTTTTCTACCGAATCTTTGCCTTTGTCATCTAATTTCTCCAATATATTGTGAAAAACTTGAATGGTCTTGTCTGAATCCATTTTATTGATAAAGATACAATATAAAATTATTAGGACTATTGAATAAGTAGTATCAATATCATTATTAAATCCGCCCGTATTTCGAAGTTTTGAAATTATATCCTGAAAAGGAAAGTTAGCTACATTTGTATTAAAACCCTTGATTAGAATAAACTGGACTGTTTTTATTATTGCTTCATCGTATGATTTCTTTACGTCAACTAATACACCATCTATATCAAAAATAATCGCTTCACATTCTGAAAAATTGATTTTCTTATTAGTCAACTTTATAACTATAGATAATCAGTAATCAATAATTAATATCCTGTTATAATCTTGCGTATATATATAATTAAATAGGCTATAGTATATTAATATAGAATAATCAACAATACAAGTTATATAATACATTCTTCTATATTATTGTGTGAAATATCGGAATAGGACCGAAATAATTTCTAATATCCTAAATGCAGCCAATGGGGGCATTTCAAAAACCAAAATAATGTACAAGGCCTTTCTATCATATGCTCAGATAAAGGAATATTTGCCTATACTATTGGAAAATAACTTGTTGGCTCTTGGCACTGACGGCAAATACAGAACTACTGAAAAGGGTATTAGGTTCCTAAAGATGAATGAGGAGATTCAAGAGTTAATTGAATCAAAATCACTTCAGGATGATTTTACCTAATATTATTCCGATATGAATAATTTTACTAAAATGATGGTTTGATCTTAATAAATTAATATTTTAGCTTACTAAATAATTCTATTTTTAGCCTTAAATATAAAAACCAATATATTGTTATTGTAAGAAATAGAGATGGATTCAGGCATGCTATTTGTTAAAATTTTTCACGTAGGAGTTTTATTTACTGTTTTTATCTTTACTATTCATATTAGTTCTGTGTATGCTGCAGTTGATGCCAAAAACAACAATAGTTCTTCAACCGGCAATAACACCTCACTCATAAAACCTGATAATTACGCTATTAAAGTGGGAGAAGGAAATCATACTGTATCCTTTACAAAGTATTTTCCTGATTATGTAGAAATAACTGCCGGCGATAGTATAACTTGGTATAATGGAGTCGATGTTCCATATCCTCATACTGTTACCTTTGTAAGAGACTTAGATAATGCCGAAAAGATCGGGCTTCCCTTCTACGTTTCTAATAATACACAATTTATCCCTGTATTAAATAATCTTGGAGAACCATTAGAAGAAACGACCGGTAATGGAACAAGGATTGTTATGATGTTAAATGCAAGAGCACTAACTCCTACTGTGATTACAGCAGATGATAAAGTAATGGAACTAAAAAAAGACTCTGTATATGATTTTAATGGAACTGAAAAATTCGTTAACTCCGGGCCGTTGCTATCTTTGAATAAAAAACAGAACTTTGATTACTCTTTTAGCACCTCCTTTACTGTTGTTTTTAATAAACCCGGGTTTTTTGAATATACTTGTCTATTTCATCCATGGATGACTGGAAAAATTTTAGTCAAACCCTAGTAGATATATATTATCTTCTTCAAATTTGCCTTCCATGATCTAACTATATATTTTCTAACCTTTTTCATACATCTATATTTGACACGAAATATTGACCTTGATTCTCATGATAGCTCTGATAAAAGCTATAGTAGAAATTCTCAAAAATTTTTAAACAAATCAAAAGTTAGCGTAGGTGATGAAGTGAAAATAATTACTAAAAAAACAGAATTTTTTGGTATTATTCTACCCCGATACGAAACATTTAGTGACAAATATATCGTTTTAAAATTGAAAAGCGGTTACAATATTGGAATTGAAATAGAAAATATTATAGAAATTATTAACAAAAATGTTGATCATTTTTTAAAAAAACCTGTAACAGAATCAGATTCAAGGGATAATGCCAATGCTAACGATGATAATAACAGCCATAATTTATTCGAAAAAATGAATAATTCTAAGTTATTACCAAAAATATTGCTAATTAGCACAGGCGGCACTATTGCAAGTAAAATTGATTATAGAACAGGTGGTGTAACTTCACTTTTGACTGCATCCGAATTATATTCTGCTTTTCCAGAACTTTCTGACTACGGATATATTTATCCTGAATTCTTATTTAACGAATATAGTGAAAACATGAAACCCACTCATTGGTCTGCTCTAGCGGATAGAATTTCATTTGCTATCCGCAACGAACAATATGATGGAATTATTGTATCTCACGGTACAGATACTATGCATTATACTTCCTCTGCATTAAGCTTCGCTCTCCAAAATATCCCAGTTCCTGTAGTTTTGGTTGGTTCTCAGAGATCATCTGATAGACCTTCTTCAGATGCATTTAGCAATCTAGTTGGTGCAATAAGGTTTATCAAGGATGCAAAACATTCAGGTATTTTTGTTTGTATGCACCATAATACTTCAGATGAAGTAATTGCATGTCATCTTGGGACACGAGTGAGGAAAAATCATACCAGCAAACGTGATGCATTTAAATCGCTTGATGGTATGCCTTTTGCATTAATTGAGAATTCAGACATAGAATACAACAAGTTATTACACGACGGTACGGAACTAGCGAACATTTCAAAAAATTTTACTTCAAAGACGGCTTTTAGTGATAAAGTGTTTTTGTTGAAGTTCTATCCTGGATTTAGTTCTTCATTTCTTGAGAACTTTATACAGATGGATTATAAAGTCATTATATTAGAGGGCACTGGGCTTGGGCATGTGAGTAAAGACTGCTTTCCTATTTTAGAAAAACTAATAGATTCTGGCATTTTTGTTTTTATGACTTCACAATGTATATTTGGTACAGTACAGATGACCGTTTATGATACCGGCAGAGACCTTTTGAATTTGGGTGTTATTCCTCTTTCAAATATGAGTTCAGAAACCGCTGTCGTTAAAGCAATGTGGGCATTAGGTAATAATACAGGTACGGCGGATTTTGTTAGGATCATGAAGACTGATTATTCGAATGAAATTTCTAACGTGTTGCCGCTAGTTTAACAGATTTAAGGAGGACGAGTTTGATGAATCTAGATATCGACAAATTAAACGTAAAAGTTGGCTTTGAAATACATCAACAACTAAATACATCGTCTAAACTCTTTTGTAGATGCAAAGGGGATGGAACCAACGACGAGGGTTATGATTTCAACTTTATTCGAGTTTTGAGACCTACAAAAAGTGAATTGGGTGATTTTGATAAAGCTGCATTATTTGAACACGCCAAAATGAATTCAATCAAGTATTATTCTAAAGTAGGATATAGCTGTTTAGTGGAAGCTGATGAGGAGCCTCCACATGAAGTAAGCAAAGATGCACTTGAAACAGCATTGTTGTTTTCACTTGCTTTAAATTCAAATATTGTTGATGAAATTCATGTCATGAGGAAATTAGTGATAGATGGTTCGAATGTCTGTGGATTTCAAAGAACCATGTTAATATCAACGGGAGGTTACTTATCAGTCGATAATTTCAACAAGGTAGGTGTCCAGGGTATATGTTTAGAAGAGGATGCAGCAAGATTAATTTCTACCAATCCTATGTTTAAGGAATATGGGCTTGACAGGCTTGGGATTCCATTAGTCGAAATCGCACTTGATCCCATATCTGGGACTCCTGAAGAAATTGTAAACGTCGCATTAACTCTAGGACGATTACTTCGAAGTAGTAAAAGAGTAACTCGAGGAATTGGAAGCATAAGACAGGATGTGAATATATCTGTCAATGGTGGTCAAGTAGTGGAAGTCAAGGGAGTACAGCAATTATCACAACTTATCAAAGTTTTAGACTATGAGACAAAAAGACAGTACGGATTAATCAAAATAGCGGAAGAATTTAAAAATAGAAATATCGATGATTCCTTTATTGGCGACAGAATTGAAGACATAACATTCTTGTTCTCAGATTCATCGTCTAAAGTAATAAAAAAAATATTAAAAGATCCAGACCCGGTTATTAATTGTATTCGTTTGAGGGGTCTAAGAGGTTTAATTGGCTATGAACCCGTAAAAGATGTAAGACTGGGTAAAGAATTGGGAGAATTTGTTAGATTTTTTGGATTAGGTGGCGTCTTTCATTCCGATGAATTACCTAATTATGGGATCACTATTAATGAGATAGATGGTCTTAAGAAATCAGTTGATATTTCTTCTGAGGATGCCTTCATAATATTAGGCGGTGACAGAGAAAAAATAAACAATCTTCTTGAACCATTGATTAAAAGGATAATCCAGTTTAAATATGGTGTAATTGCTGAAACTCGCTCAGTTACACTAGATGGGACTACTATTTTTTCACGACCACGACCGGGATCGTCCAGAATGTACCCTGAAACAGATATAATGCCAATTCCTGTTGATCGTAACTTACTTGATAGTTTGAAAGATAAAATACCTTTGCCGTGGAATGAACTAATCAAAGGAATCATGAAAAAGTATGGATTGAATATGAAATTATCTGAACAAATCTTTGATTCTGATTATTATAATTTATTTGAGAGACTTTTGATAACCAATTCCTCGCTTTCACCCACCTTTGTTGCATCAAAACTTACTGAAGATATTGTTAGTCTCTCTAGAAATAATCTTGATAAGGATCTCTTAACAGATGAAATGATTCTAGACATTTTTAATAGGCTTGATAAGGG
>DATEIH010000184.1:0-3019 GCA_035279165.1 Candidatus Nitrosocosmicus sp.
GTGGAAGTAAATTAAGAAAAATGAGCTGCAATCTCAATCCGAATCAATTTAATACGAGTGATTGGCTGGAAACTATTTTATAATGTTAATATTTACCCTAGATCTAATGCGTAGTTTTAGTTTAACAAGAGACGTTGTTAATTCCAAATTAGTTTGGTTAACTGTCCTATTCTCCTTGTTGCTAACTAATTCATTTGTGCTCTATTCGCATGGTCAACAGACAGATCAAAAATTCTTTGGGGTAAATATGAAAGGGTATCACACAAGTATGCCTCAGAGCAGAACTATAGGGAGTATTATGCCGGCAAACTATTTTGACGATAGCTTTAGACTAATTTCAGAGGCTGGAATGAATCATGTGAGGTTCGTATTTTATTGGGAAGCTTATGAAAGAGATCCAACTAATTTCATGCTCGAGCTTCAATCTGTTGCTCAAGCCGCAGATAAATATAACGTCAATGTCGTTTATGATAACCACCAATTCCACACTTCTTCCTGGTTTAATCCACAAAGAGGAACAGGATTCCCTTCTTTTCTATTCCAAGATAATCCGGCATATCCTGCTGGAAATGGTGGTGGACCCAAATATGCACCTGCAAAAGCATGGTGGACGGATTGGTGGAATCGAGCTGTGAAAGACACCAATGGGACTGACGGTTGGACTCTACAACTTGAATTTTTGAAAAAAATTGTGGGTGCTGTAGACAGCCATAAAAGCACCTTGGGTTACGAAATTCTGAGCGAACCACAGGTTCACAGTGTGGATCAATGGGAAAAAATTGGAAAATTTAATACATTTATCGTTCATGAATTGAGGAAATTAACAAGTAAAGTACTTGTTTACAGCATGAATATCCCCATAGATCTGAAGAGTCCCATAACTTTAACACCAGAAAACTTGGCAAAAATGAATCCTCAAAACAGTACCAACATAGTTTTTAAAATAAGCATATATGGATTGCCAACAGAGAGCTCGTATCAACAACAAAAATTTAGCACGTTTCTTAAGGCTTCTAATATCACAGGTGTTCCAATATACGTGGGCGAATGGAACAATGTACTACGAGAGCAAGTTATTAATGAAGACGGATCTCCTGTTTTTGAAATAAATCCTTTTGCAAGTGACATAAATCAAGAACAAGCAAATCTATTTGTTAAAACATTTAAAGATCTTGGTATTTGGGGTCTAGCATATTGGAAATGGGACTTTGTCTCTTTAGATACTCCAAACTTTAATTTGATTTCAATTAATGACAACGGAGAAATAACTACGAATAAATATTTTAAACAATTGGAAATTGCATTAAAGACTAATTTTGGAAATCAACAAGACCGATAGACTATGAAGAATTTAATATGATTAATCATATAATTTTATAAACGATTGATATCTATATGATAATAAAAAACACAGATCCCTACAAAATAAAAAAATGCACAAGTTGTAAAAAAGATATCAAGTTGCAAGAAAAATACTTTACATATCCTCTGTCTTTGCAGAATATATGTTTGGATTGTTCTCTAAAAGAAATTCCCAAGATAATCGAGGCTCTGGAGACAGACTTAGTGAAAACTAGAGAATTATTGCAAGCCGATAAGAATAATTGAACAAAAAAATACAAATGCTGTTAGATTCTAGATTTAATCCTGAAATTAGTATCAATAGTGGGCAGATGTTTTTATGGGAAAAATATGAAAATTCATGGTATGGGACTTATGGGGATTATATTCTAAAATTTAGAATCACTGATAAAGAAATAGAATTTTATTCGACTCCAAAGTTTGATAATTGGCAACATTTCATTTTTCGATTAGATGATAACATCCAAGATATATTTGCAAACTTTTCGAAAGATCCAATTTTATTAAACCTGTTAAACGAATATGGCGGATTACGTTTGATACGTCAAGATCCATATCAATGAATGATTTCCTTTGCTTGTTCAAGGAACACAAATATCTCAATGATACGTTCAATGTTAAAAAATTTGTCCATGAAATTTGGTATTAAAAAGGAGATCGATAATAAGGTATTCTTTACATTTCCCACAATGAAGAATCTATACAAAGCATCTATCAATGAATTATGTTCATGTAGTGTTGGTTATAGAGCAAAAGCTATCAAGTCAATTGCAGAAAAAGTTATTATGGGTGATTTAACAGTTGACGAATTGCATCGATCTAATTATGATGATGCTAGAAAAATACTAACTGGTATTTATGGAATAGGAAACAAAATAGCAGATTGCATTTTATTGTTTTCTCTTGAAAAAACAGAAGCATTTCCGATTGATGTATGGATGGGGCGTGCAATATTCAAGTATTACAAGGGGCTAATTAACAAAAAAAATGCAACTTTTATGAATGCGGATAAAAAACTAAGCGATAACCAATATTTGGTCTTGTCCAAAATAATGAGAGATCATTTTGGTAAATATGGTGGCTATGCACAACAATATCTATTTTATCATATCCGAAACCTTGAGGTTAAAAAATGGTAACGATAATTAATTCTTGATTATGATAAAGCGCGCTATTCAAATTCAATATTCCATAAAGATGAGAAATTAGATTTGTCGACTTTATTTGATAATTGTGAATTTTCTGAATATTCAAATCCGCATTCATCCATTACCTTTTCAAAATCATATTTAGATTGGTCCTCATATTGGGAATGTATTAATGCATTCATAATGGTATTAACATAGCTTGAATTCTTGGTGTAGACATACCATAGATTGTGTGCACCACGTAAATCAAACAAATTATCATATATTTCTTTTGACATCTTTGTATAAAATTTATTCATTATCTGATAATTTACATCTAACCAGGAAGGAGTTTTCCACCAAGCTATTCTACGAAATCCAAACTCCTCAAATTCTGCTCCCAAACTTATTCCCTGATCGAGTGTTGTTATCACAATATCTGTACTATTAGCCACGGTTTTTCTAAAATCAACTCCAGGATCCATCCATCCCACAAATATCACATCATACTTTTCGTTTAGATCTAGCGA
>DATEIH010000185.1:0-2340 GCA_035279165.1 Candidatus Nitrosocosmicus sp.
TGCATACGTTGGTAGTTAATGCGTTACGTACTGTAGGAAAAGATGCGATTTACAATGGATTATATGATTTTGATAAGGCAGTACAGGTAATAAGAAGAGTAGATATTGAGGATAAAATTTTTAATGGCATTGTTTTGGAAAGAAAAAGAATAGATCCAGAACTTCCCAACAAAGTTGAAAATTCGAAAATTCTGATTTTGAGATTGGATTTAAAACCAGTAAAAGAGTCGTGGATCAAAGAAAATAGTAAATATCAAGATATTCTTACTATGGAAAAAGATCGTTTGGAAAAATCAAAAAAAATTGTCGATACTATAGTTGAAACGGGAGCAAATACTCTTTTTATTGCTTCACCTGAAGTAGATCAAATAGTCGAAGATCTTTTTGTTTCAAAGGGATTATTTGCGGTCCACATTTCAAATGAAGAAATAGAATATTTGTCAAGATATACGGGTGCTAAACCAGTTAGAACACTAGATGATCTAAAAAATAAAGATATCATTGGTGTTTCTGAGAAAATATACGAGGATGAGGATAACGGAATAATATATTTGGAAAATGGAAAAGGTAAGAAGATCATTACTGTGCTGATATCAGGATCTACAAAAGAAACATCGTTAGAGAGATGGAGATCGACAATTGATGGGATCAATGCTGCCGAAGCTGCATTAAATTACGGAATTGTTCCGGGTGGTGGTGCTGCCGAATTGCATATAATTGAAAAAATTAAAAAGCTCAAACTCAGTGGATTGGAACAAGTAGGCTTAGAAGTGGTAACATCAGCACTCGAAAGTATTATGAGACAAATATTAACAAATGCCGGGTTTAACGGTTTAGAAAAAGTAATGAATGCTAAAGCTTCCCCAGATGGATATGGAGTTGATATCGACAGTGGTGAAATTGTAAATATGGTTTCTAAAGGCGTTTTAGATCCAGTTTTAGTAAAAACAATGGCATTAGAAGCATCAGGGGAAATGGCCAAATCTGTTTTAAGAATTGATAAGAATTTGGCTGCAGACGACCTCAATCCTCAAGCACTTGCTGATTCAAAAAGGTGAGTAATATTGCAAATTAGACATTGTACTGAAAAATCTAATACCGATGATTCTATGTTAATCATCGACCCTTTGCAAATTAGACATGTAATTGTCAAATTTGGAAAATTGTTTTCGATTTCAGGTTTGATAGATCCTAGATCTCACCTCAATCTTGATTATCCTTACCATTTGGTAAGACAATGTGTTGTAGCTCAAAAATTTGAGGTTGGTTCAAAAATTGAAATATCTGATGGAGGGCTAGTATTTGCCGAATTAGATCCTAGCAACTATAAACACTACGGAAAGTATGATTATACTCAAAATTTACAAAATATGATAACTGCTGTGAACAAAATAAGGAATCCAAATCCGGAACTAGATCCAAAAAACAACACAAATGATCTAGAAAGTTTTAATAACGATATCAGTAGAGACAATAAAACATAAATTTCAAGATATTTCTGTTTGCTTATAAAATAGTTTTGATGAATGTCTTAGCTTGGCTCAAAAATAAGATTAAAATATTAAAATTGTTTTTATGGATAAGATTAACCTCTATATGATATCTGATGTTAACCATTACAACTATTATAGGAAACATAAAGAAAGATTCACAATTACATCAAAAATATGAGGAGTCGGTTAAAAAAAATACCATCGAGAATGTAATAATTCAGAGATCTGAAACCGAGAAGGTTAGAATGAGAAAGATTTCAGACAAGGAAACTGATATAGGCTTTATTTTGCCTTCTAGAACACATCTTAAAGATGGTGATGTAGTTTTTCTTGATGATACAAAAATGATAGTCATAAAATTATCTCCTGAGCTTGTGGCTGTCTTGAATATTAAAAACCATGAACACAAGCATGACCATGACCATGAACACAAGCATGACCATGACCATGAACACAAGCATGACCATGACCATGAACACAAGCATGAACAGGCCAGAGATGATGATCTCACTAACGTGGCAATAAAAGTGGGACATACTATTGGAAACTTACATCGGCCATTAAAAATCGAAAATCGTGATATAATTTTTCCTATTCAAAGTCCAGATGAAATAAATCTATTCTTGAGATTGTTGTCAGATTTAAAGGATTATATAGAAATTCGCTCAAAGCAACTCATTTTTGAACCTGATCAGGGATTTGACATTCATGCACACTGATGATAAGGATATCGAATCAGGACCATCCATGGCGGATATAAGTTTTTTACAATTATCCGATTCTTTTTTCCCAACCGGTTTGTACACTACTTCAAATGGCCTGGAATTATTGTTTTATAATAAAAACA
>DATEIH010000186.1:0-16328 GCA_035279165.1 Candidatus Nitrosocosmicus sp.
GATATCAAAGATGACAACAACATAGATGCAAAAGATAACAACAATGACGATATCAAAGATGACAACAACATAGATGCAAAAGATAACAACAATGACGATATCAAAGAAGACAGATTAGATGAATTAAGGACGATCGTAAGCGCAGTTTTCTCTTAATTCATTTTAAATAAAGTTATTTTGAATTAATTAGACATTCAAGAATCTTGAACATGTTTTTTACCTCTTTTGAAGGCCCTTTGATGTCTAATCTAATTCCACCATTTATGGATATCTTCGCAAAATTTAATAATCCACCTTTTTCTTTGTACTCCAATCCTTGCAACCTCTCAATTTTTTCGCAAATAACATCCTCTGATTTATTTATGAATCCGCTTTCTCTATAAAGTAGAATCCTCTTATTAGTAATGAATAAGTCATATTTTTTGTTGGCATATTGAATGTCCCTTCGACATACAAATTTCACTTTTTCTTCAGGTACTAAGAAATCTTTAAGAGGCATTTTAAAATAATTTCAAATTAGCTATATATTGAATGTAGTCTATGTATTTAATCCGATTAGTAATTATATTTTAGCTTCATTTAGACAAAAACTTGCTTGGTTGGAAATGTAGACTGTGACGATCTTGATTTAGCATAATAAATCTCCATTTTTTATCAATTCCAGTCGATATGCCAATTCTGCTAGTTTGAGCGACTTTGAATTTGTGTAATCGAGCGATATTCTCGTTTTCCTCAAAATAAAAGTAATTATTTATTCCATCGTCGGTTGCATCAAGATAGTTATGTTTGATGGTAATCTTAAATGCCTGTGTTAATCTACCTGGTCCGGTGGTCAAATTGTATATATTTTCTGTTTTTCTGAATAGCTTCATAAGATTAATTCCTTCCATAGGTTCAATTGACCGAATTAGCACTGCTCCTGCCATTTGATCGCGATTTCTTGCCACGATATTCAGACAATGATGATTTCCATAAATAATATAAATATACAGTCGCCCTACATCTCCAAACATTGCTGCATTTCTGATAGTCAATCTTTTATATGCATGACTTGCGGGGTCATCCGTGTATCCATAAGCTTCTGTTTCTGTAATAATTCCACTGGTCTTGAAATAATTGCCCATAAAATTTGTGTACTTGACTAATATCTTTCCAATCAAGTTATAAGCTACCTTGGCTGTTTCAATATCAAAAAAAGGTTTTTTGAGCCTCAATTCTTGTGTTAAAGTAATATAAGGTTTCTATATTTTTTTACCTATGGAATATAGAATTAAGGATATTTCCTTGGCAGATAGAGGTAAAAAAAAAATTGAATGGGCTGAATCCAATATGCCCGTATTATTGTCTTTAAAGAATAAATACGAAGAATCAAAACCGCTGAGGAATGTTGTAGTTGGCGGCTGCTTGCATGTAACAAAAGAAACTGCAGTATTAACAAAAACGCTTGCCGCAGCAGGAGCCAAGATAGCATGGTCGGGGTGTAATCCTTTAAGTACTAATGATGATATTGCCGCCTCACTGGTGAGAGACGAAGAATTGTCAGTTTTTGCAAGCAGGGGAGTATCGACTAGCGAATATTATGAAGATATTTACTCAGTTCTGAAGTTTAATCCTGATATTACAATTGATGACGGGGCAGATCTTACAATCGAATTTCATAAAGCATTTGATAAGTATGGGAAGAATATCGCTGGTGGAACGGAGGAGACTACCACAGGAGTTTTAAGATTGAAGGCACTTGAAAAAACATCGAAACTTAGTTATCCAATAGTCGCTGTTAATGACGCTGAAACCAAACATGACTTTGATAATGTTTATGGTACGGGCCAATCAGCTTTAGATGGTATTATTCGGGCTACAAATGTATTACTGGCTGGCAAATCTGTAGTCGTTGCTGGATACGGTCATGTTGGAAAGGGTATAGCTAGCAGAGCTAGAGGATTAGGGGCCTCAGTAGTAGTAACTGAAATTGATCCCATAAATGCCTTAAAAGCACGGATGGATGGATTCATAGTTGCCCCAATGGAGGAAGTGGCATCGATTGGTGATTTATTTATTACCTCTACAGGTTGCAAGGATGTTATCATTGGTTCTCATGTAGAAAATATGAAGAATGGTGTGATCTTAGCTAACGCAGGACACTTTAATGTAGAGATTTCCATTGAAGATATCAAAGGATTGGCTAAAAACTCAAAGCATGTAAATGAAAATGTAGAACAATATATTTTGAGAAATGACGCAAAAATAAATGTTATTGGAGAAGGAAGATTAGTAAACCTTGTAGCTGCTGAGGGCCACCCCTCCGAAGTTATGGACATGAGTTTTGCTAACCAGTTCTTATCAGTACTTAAGCTTGTCAAAAATAAGGGTAATTTTGAGAACAAAATTTACGAGATTGATAGAGACCAAGACCTGCTTATTGCTAGCCTAAAATTAGAAGCAATGGGGATTAAAATAGATAAATTATCTGATGTTCAATATAAATATCTTAGCGAATATGGGGAGGGGACATGATCGTCGAGATAGAGCCATTACCCATCCTGTATCCGTCATGGAGACTGGGAAGCTAAAAGTTAATTAATCTTCATATTTATCTCTAAAAGAGCATTCATTGCTGGATGGGTGGTCTAGTCTGGTTAGGATACCTGTCTCACACACAGGTGGTCGAGAGTTCAAATCTCTCCCCATCCATCGCGATTTAAATAGATATAGTAACTCAAATTCAGGTAAAGAGTAACATTAAAATGTAAACAACAAAAGTAATTGCCAGAAAAATCTTCGTTACTAGAAATGATTTTTCCAAAGCATTCGAATAATCATCAAATTGGTCGGTTCCCATGACCATGACTTGACTTTCTATCTTGAAAATATCAAATGTAGAATCGTCAAGAGAACTCTTCGCTCTTGTAGTTAAAGATTTGAAGATGTTCAATATTTTAGACTCTGGAGTTACGTCGCCTAATGTATAATAACCTTTGATATTTCTCTTTCCTGATGTAGAATGAGTATCAGAAGTACATATTTCAATAATCTTCAACTTTTCCTCCTCAAGGCATTCTACAATTTTTTCTCTAAATCCATTTTTCATATTATTCGAATCTATCCAACAGAGTGAATAATCTATATTGTTTATTGAGATGATCAATAATCCAAATTGGCCGTGTCCTAGGTCAGGTTGTTTCAATAAATCCTTATTGGTTTGTTCTTCTATTTGATAACTGTTTGCATATCCTATCTTAAAGGGAAATTGTTCTGATTCTCTTAACTTAATTAAGCATTCCTTGCCTATTTTTATCAGTACTTCAATATTTTCTTGTTCAATTTTCTCACCCAGTGAATTATGAGCATCAATAATCAATATTTGCTCAAAACCAATCTGTTTGGCATATGTTTCAAGTTCTGTTTTGACGTCAGGGGGTATGTCCTCCATTCCAGAGGGAGATTTTGAAAATAAAATTATTACATTATTCCCCAACGCAAATCCGCTGCAATTACAATCATTCTTGCGAATCGTCAGCGGAATAGAGCATTTGTCCCCTGCCTCTAAGTGATTGTGCTGATCTAATGTCGTCAAATATTTTTCCACTTCTTTTTTAGAAGGTATGTTCAAGGAATGGTCAGAGACACTGTGCATGACCATTGCAGAATTTGAATAAAATTTAAAAATATCGTAAGGTAGATTGCTACCACCTATTGGATTGAATGGGCCCGGATGGAGTTCTGGCAGTACAATGGAAACTTCCTTTTGATTCTTAGGCTTTAATTTTACGATTAAGGTATTAACCATTTTAGGGCTTGCCTTAGCTTCAGCAATCTTCTCCATTTCATCAGACTTATTCTCAGTCCATGCAATTAGAAAAGCTTGCAATATCTTAAAGGCACTAGTAAAATTGGGTCTACCAATCCTGTCTATTACAATCGTCCATAATACTCCAATGAAGAGGATTACAGACCCGAAAACATATACAGTAAAGTTTGTATAAAAAATATGGTTAAAGTAAAAAAAGGAAAATAAAATGAAAATGATTAATGGTTGAATGAATGAAATCGGGATAGATCTTTTTAATGATGCGCCAAATACTGATACGAAAATACCTATCCTAAGACCTATTGCCATAAACATTCCTTGTAAAACAAAATTAATGTTCGGTGTATTGGTATTGATAATAAATTCTGAAATATACCCCCCAATTACGGTCAGAGTCCAAAGCAGATTTGCAAAAGCAGCTACGTGTAAGACTTTGGAGAATCGGTTTAAAGGCGTACCACGTAATGAAAGGTAGTCAAAAACAAGTGTCACTGAAAATACAGATGCAATAATTGGTAAACTTATTAAAAAATCAGTGATAGAGTGTGGGGTAATTACGAAATTAATTAGTGCTACGTTTGTAATTAAACTTAAGATTGCTATTAGAAAAGAAAATTTTTCTGAGGAGGGATTTATGTTAGTAAAAAGCCATCTTTTATGAAGGCTGGAAACACTATCCGATTCAAAATTACTCATTAATAGTCAAAAAAATTAGACTGGGATCAAAATTTTTATTGCTATTGAAATGGCAATTAAAGCACCTGCAATTCCTAGTATTATCTCTGGTTTTACTTTAATCCCTTTAGTTTCATCTTCAAAGAACCTTAAAAGACCCGCACTGGATGCAGGTAAAGGTGCATTCTTCTTGGCCTTCTTACTCATATTTAAAAATTTGTACAATGGAAATAAAAGCATTTCTGTCTAAAAAAATATAAAATAACTAATCTCATTCTAAATCATATTTAAATGACAGATGCTTACTTTAAGTAGCTTGAAACGAGTGCAAATCGGGGTCATAGGATATAACAGCGGCTCTTTTCCTATTAAGTCAAAAACGCTAGATTTAGCCTATGAAGTGGGTAGTTTTATAGCGAAAAAGAATGCTATCTTGATTTGCGGGGGTTTAGGAGGGGTAATGGAATATGCTTGTAGAGGCGCTAAAGACAATAATGGCTTTACAATCGGAATAGTTCCACAAGAGGACTATTCATGTGCCAACCAATACTGTGATGCGGTAATATCTACAGGTATTGGCTTGTCCAGAGACTTTATCGTGGCTTATTCTTCAGACGGACTTATTTCAGTAGGAGGTGGAGTGGGTACATTAATTGAGCTTTGTGTAGGATATATAGCGAAAAAACCGATGATCTCAATTTCTGATAGTGGTGGGACTTCTGATATCTATGGGGGAAAATATTTAGATGAACGCAATAGAATAATTATACAGAAAACGAAGTCTCCAATGGAGGCAGTGGAATACATACTAAAAAAGTATGAACTACAATAAAGGTTGGTATTGAAGGTTGGTATTGTCCCCTTATAACTAAGTAAGAATAGATGTTACCTTTTGAAAAATAATATCACAAAAGGGTTACAATTACTCTACTTTAAGGAGTACAAATATTGATTAGGATGATAAAAGGTACCATATTTTGATTCCAATTCTAGTAATTTATTCATAATTTGACTGGGCCCAATTTTCTTAAATAGATCAAAAATATCCATTTTAAGACCCATACCCAATCTCAATGCAACGTTCAAGTCTTCAACACTGCAAACCTGATTGTCAATCAACCAGGAGGCATTGTTAACTGCGACTCCTAAAATCGAATAGGGATCATATTTAGATGCCTTTTCCATACTGAGATCTATTCTTTCATAATTGTCGCCTTTGTAATCATAAAATCCACTACCGGATTTCTGACCCAAATTTTGATTATCATACAATTCTTTAATTTTTGGATGCGGCAGTAAGACCGTTTTATCTCTCAGATGCATTTCATAAGAGGCCTTATAAATAACGTCAAGGCCCGTATAATCAGCAAGTTCAAAAATTCCCATTGGAAATTCCAACTTGAATTTAACTGCAGAATCAATTACCTCCTTAGAGACACGATCCCTCTCCATTGAGAATAGTGCTTCATGTACCAAAGGTATGAAAACTCTATTGACGATAAATCCTGATACATCCTTGTTACAAACTACTGGATGCTTGTTGATTGCTTTGATATAGTTTGTCACTTCTTGTGTTACTTTAGAATCTGTTCTTGTGCCTGGAATCACTTCAACTAATTTCATCAATTGAGGGGGATTAAAAAAATGGACACCAATGAATCTATCTGGGCGGTCGGTTAGACTACTCAATTCTGTAATTGGTAACGTACTGGTATTCGATGCAAAAATAATATTCTTTTCTGCCAAATTATTTAATTCATGATATACTTTTTTCTTCAAATTGAAATCTTCAGGCACTGCTTCTATTATTAAATCTCCACCCTTTACTGCTGTCTGAAGGTCAACCAAAGGGGTAATATTATTATAAAAAATATCAACTTCTGCTGCGGTAATCTTATTCTTTTCTGCAAGCTTTTGTAGAGACCATCTAATCTTTTCCATTGCCTTATCGAGGAATTTTTGTTCAATGTCCCGTAGAACTACTTTATAGCCTGCCATTGCCGAAACTTGAGCAATTCCGTGACCCATAATTCCTGAGCCTAAAACAGTTATATTTTTTATTGACATGATCAGCGGTAAGCTAGTATCAAAATATAACTTTTGTTTTCTTCCAGCGTACTTAACCTAAAATTCATCTGTAATCCTGGTTTGTTTAGTTCCCTTTCTTATGATTTTACTGCTTTTCTTTCCAACAGCTTTGTCTACCATTCTCACGATGTTATTATCCCTTGTTTCTTTAGCATATATCAAATATATCCATGCACTGTCCTTTTCTTTTGTTTTTCTGATAACTCTGCCAATCCTTTGGGCAATCTGATTAATATTGGATGTATTAGAAAGAATTATGGCTATTCTGACTTGAGGAATATCAAAACCTATTTCCAGCGTATGAACGGATAACAAGGGATAAAAATCTTCTCCCCATTTTTCAAGTATCATTTTACGGTCTCTCGCCCTTATTTTTGAATGTACTACCTCTGATCTAATATTTTTCTTTTCAAGGGCTCCTTGTAACGCTTTGATAGAATCTATGGTTTCACTGAAAACCATTATCTTTTCATTATTATGTTTTTCAATTAAGGAGACCGCTTTTTCTAATTTATATTTGGATGAATTCAGCAAATCCTTTCTTAATCTAACTTGATTAAACCATTCCTTTGCATATTTTGAGCGCATTCCTCCTTGGTACAGGATCTTTGAGATAACACTTGGATCATAGGCATTTAATTTATACGAAATATTTCTAATGGAATCACTGGTTTTTTTGTACACATCTTTTTCCTCATTTGTAAGGCTCACTTCAATAGAAACTACTTCGGGTCTTGCCAGTCTGCCATCATCTACGGCTTCCTTGATAAGGTATTTTTTCACCGGGGGAATTATGTCAATAATTTCATTATACTTTGGATCTAACTCATTAATTGTAGCAGTTAAACCGAGGATTTTTCTTTTCGGATCAGCAGTAATTGCTTTAAATAATCTCTTGAAAGAAAAGGCAGTGTTACTCAATAAATGTACCTCATCGAGGATGACCAATTTTGCATTATCAATTAAAGGAAAATTATTTATTGCACTTTGATAGGTAGATATAGTGATCTCTTTTTGATCTTTTCTTTCTCCATAATACGTTCCTATATATTCTTTTGAGATATTGTAATTTAAGAGTCTGTGAACATTTTGTTCAATTAGGACAATCCGAGGAACGAGAAACAAAATATTAAAAGAACTTTTTAATTCGTCTTTAAGTAGCGGATTTCTCATGTATTCTAGGCATGCCCTCCTAGCGCTCTCGTATGCAATTTCCGTTTTCCCAGTACCGGTTGAATAAATGACGGATCCTCGGTATCCGTTCTTTATCCACGAATCAACGGCCGCTACTTGATCGGGCTTTAGCACAAAGGGAAATTTTAGTGAGGATATGGCAGGACACATATTGCTTTTTGTGGTTTTTTTAATATAATCTTTCCATTTATGTAATTGCACTAGTATGCTTAGAGGATTGAATGTAGAACTCAAGTTTTCAGGATTAGGGGTGGTTATACACTAATACCTAGAATTTGGGTAAGATTACTCAACCAACGTTGTTTATGACTTCCACTTTTTGTAATATTGAGGTATTCTCTAAATTCTAATATTAATTTTGAAATATTGTGATATTTCCTAAATATTCTTTCTTTGAAATGTGAATGTCGTCTCCCTTGTTATCATTAATATTCTAATGAATGAATGCTAAGGAAGGCTTAATAATAGGATTTAGATATATGAAGCAATAATAGATGGCTGTAATATGCAAAAAATGTGGCCTACCTGACGATTTGTGTGCATGCGGAGAGTTAGATAAAGAAGATACTAGAATTGTAGTAAGATTGGAAACCCGACGATTTTCTAAAACAACTACCATGATCGAGGGATTAGATCCAAAAATTAATGACATTCACACAATTGTTAAAGAGCTAAAAAGCAGGTTGGCATGTGGCGGTACAGCAAAAGATGGTTTTATCCTTTTGCAAGGAGATCATCGGGATATTGTTAAAAATTATTTAGTGGTAAAGGGTTTTAACGAATCTTCTATAGAAGTAATGTAAATTTATAAAATTAAGAAAAGACTTTTGTTAAATAGGTTTTCTTTGAATAAAGTTTTAGGATGGATAGATGATGTATTACTAGTTATAATTATTTTGGTAACGACTCTTTCCTTTTTCATAGGAGTCTTTTTAGTTTTTTTTACCCAAATTGGTGGTGAAGTTCAATGGTATAGCGATGTTCCTCTCGATTTCTTGATATTTGGTATTTTTGGACTTAATTCATTGAATTTCAATTTGGGATTTTCCTTTATGTTTTTTTGGGCTATTTACTTAGCTTGTTATTTGTTTTGTTACTTAAAACCTATTCCAATCATTCGCTTTTCTGCGGTGAAAAAACCATTTAAAATGAATGGAATTGAAAAGATCAAAATCCATCGGGATAATTACCTTGCTATGACTATTTCTTGGTTTTCGGGATATTTTGTACTTTCCATTTTGATTGATGTTATACAACAGCTTTTTGGTGTAACGTTAGGTAATCCTTTAACAGCTAACCCAATATTGTCTTTTTTTTATTTGTCTGCGGCACCTCTGAATGAAGAAATATTTTTTAGAGTGATCCTCTTGGGCGTACCACTGTTCTTATTGTTTGTCCCACTTGGTAAAGGTTTATTCCTTTCAACACTTTATCATCCATACAAGAATATTTCTTATGAGAAAAAAAAATACACTACTATAGTAATAGCAATAATTATTGCATTGAATTCACTGGCTTTTGGGTTATCTCATGTATTGTTTGGAGGCGGATATGAAATCGGAAAAATAACTCAAGCTGCATTAGGTGGCGTTATAATAGCCTGGCTATACTATAGATACAGCCTTTCTTCAGCTGTAACTTTCCATTGGATTTCTAATTTTGTATTTTTTGCTTATAGTATTTTTGGATATTTTTTGTTTAAGAGTCCTTGGAATACTGAATCCGACAATGTATTCTTGGCCGTATTATCAGTAGTTTTCATAGTAATGGGAATTATATTTTTGTATCGACTTTCCGAACAAATAATTAGAAAATATTTAAAAAAATCAAAAATATAATAATTTTTACAATTTCAGGTGAGTTTTAAGTCCTTTATACCTATTTCTAATAGTAACCTCGGTGACACCGGCTGCTTCTGCTACATCTTTTTGAGTCTTATTTTCACCGTTCATTACACACGCTACATATAAGGCTGCAGCTGCTAATCCCATTGGATCCTTGCCAGCTGATATTTTACCTTCTTCTGCTTTCTTTAGGATTTCTAAAGCCTTTCTTTTAGTTTTTTCTGAAAGTCCTGCCTTGCTTGCTATCCTGGCAACACATTTTACTGGGTCAACTACTGGCATTTTAAGATCCAATTCTCTAATCAGTAACCTATAACATCTTGCAACGTCCTTCTTTTTTATGTTACTGGCATTGGCAACATCTTTTAATGTTCTAGGTGTTTCCGTATCTCTACATGCAGCATACAGTGCGGCTGCAACAAGCGCCGAAATAGACCTGCCTCTAACCAAACCCTTTTCTAACGCCTTTCTATAAACGTAAGCTGCCTTCTCAATCACTGCATCACCGACTGCTAATTTATCTTTTAATCTGTCTAATTCGCTGAATGCTTGTCTGAAATTTCTGTCAACTGGTTCATGGACCTGACTCCTGCTATCCCATGTTCTTAACCTTTCTATGGTACTTTTCATAGAAGCAGATAAAGGTTTGCCGGAAGCATCCTTATCCACTGGACCAATGATCGTAGCCAATCCCATATCATGCATAGCTAACGAAGTAGGCACACCTGCTCTGCTTCTATCCTCATGTTCTTCTTTGGAAAAAGCTCTCCATTCGGGGCCGGTTTCTTCGATTCTCTCTGTAACTACAAAACCACAATTACCGCAAAACATTTCCCCAGTTGAATTGTCTGTAACCATTGGACCTTTGCCACATCGTGGACATCGGTCACCAAACATCGAAATATCTTTTACCAATTTTTATCACCATAAAACTTATAAGCTAATTCCACATGTATTTATATCTTTCCTTACATATAAATATATCGGAAATTATTGGAATAAATAATTTAATATTTTGCTTTTGTTCTTTTTCTCCTCTCTATTTTAGCGTATTTTTTGCTCTCGCTCCTTTGTGAACTGTAAGCATGAGTTCTTTTAGTACTTTTATTGCTCATGGATTAAAAAGATAGGCGATTATTTATATACTATAGTTTTTCCCATGTAAAAGCTCAAAACCTAAAATAATGAATTTATACGGCATTATTTATTGAGTACTTTATTCATGAGAAATAACTTTTATGTGCTGGCTTTTTTAACTGCACTTTTCACTTTAGTTCTCTTCTCTTCCAATAATTATGCCTTATACGCGTTGAACCAGACTGGCGGGGATGCTGACGAGGTTAAATTCATAAGGTTTTCTAATGAAAATGTAGCATACCAAGAAGTCAGTAATGGTCACCTTGACACTTACTTCTTTCAAATTCCATTGCAACTTGTTGAATCAGCTAAAAAAAACCCAAATCTAGAAGTTTTCGAGAAAGAGGGTTTATCATATGGTTTGCTGTTAAATCCTTATAATGGAAACCAAACATTCAATCCTCTGTCGATCAAAGAAATTCGCTTTGCATTAAATTTCTTGATTGATAGAAACTTTATTGTAAATAATATTTTAAAGGGATTTAGTGATCCTATTGTCGAGCCTTATGGACCCACCTCGCCAGAGTATCATAATGTGTTACCTGTAGTAGATCCCTTGAAAATCCGCTATGACGCCAATTTCGCTACTAAAAGTATACAGGACGCGATGATAAAAGCCGGAGCAGTCATGGATCAAAACGGCAAGTATGTCATGAACGGAAAACCTGTAATAGTTAAGATATTGATCAGAAATGACGATTTGATAAGAAAATCATTTGGAGATTATGTTGCCTCTGAGATTGATAAAGCAGGATTTACTGTAATTAAAGAATATGGTGACTTGACAAAAGCAAATACGATTGTTTATGGATCAAACCCTGCTGATTTAGAATGGAATATATACACGGAATCTTTTATATCTAGTTCGTTTTCAAGGTATAATCCAACAACTGTCAGTCAAATGTATGCCCCGTGGTTTGGAAATATGCCTGGCTCTCAAAATCCAGGCTTTTGGCAATATTCTAATTCAACTGTCGATAATCTTACACAAGCCCTCGTTTTTAACAATTTTACATCTGAAACAGCACGAAATAGTCTGATGCAGCAAGCAGAGGCTGTTGGTTTACAAGAAGCCGTGCGTCTTTTTTTTGCGAGATCCTTTGATCCATACATAGCCTCATCAAAAATTAGCGGGCTAATCAATGATTATTCAGCTGGTATCGCTAATAAATTATCATTAATGAATGCTGTAAAGCACGAAGTCGATAATTCTACTTTAAACATTGGAATGAAGGAGGTCTATCAAGGAGCCTGGAATAATGTTAAGGGTTGCACGGACTTTTACTGTAGAATAATTTACTCACTTGTCGCTGACACTCCGACTATATCAAACCCATATTCTGGCGACCCAGAACCCTCTCGGAATAAATGGACCAATTTGTTTTCAAAAGGTCCAACTGATACTGTAGCAGTGCCAAGCGACGCCGTTACCTGGAGCCCCTACAATCAAAGTTGGGAGCACAGCAAAAATCAAAGTAATTCTGCATTAACCAAAGTCACGATGGAGCCTTTATTTTCAAAATGGCATAACGGTAAACTCATGGATAAGTACGATCTCTTATATTCTTATTATTTTCCATTCGAATGGGCAACTGATACCAAAAGCAATGATAAGACATTCGATGCCGAGTATTCAAGCTTAACTTATCCAACTTTATCTCTGATCAAAGGGATAAAGTTCAATGAGAACAATACTTTTGATACCTATGTTGATCTCTGGCATTATGACAAGAATTTAGTTCCCTCCTACGGGACTTTGTGGCCCTCCGAACCATGGGAAATTACGGCTGCAACAGAACGATTGGTTGCTGAAAATAAATTATCTTATTCAAAGTCGGATGCTAATATTAAAAATATAGATCAGTTATCTCTGATTCTTCCAGTGCAGTCCGAAATGATTAAACAAGAATTAATAGATATGTCTAATGAAAAATATATCCCCAATCCATTGAAAGGATTAATAAGTTTGGATTATGCACTTGACCGCTACAAATCATCAATTAATTGGATTAATGCTCATCATAATGCGGTCATTGGGAATGGGCCTTATTATTTGGAATCTTTTAACCCTACAGGAGGGGTCATATCCTTAAAGGCGTTCAGAGATAACACATATCCTTTCAAAACAGGGATATACTCTATCTATGAAAGGCCGCCTGAACTGCAGATAGTGAGTATGAATATTCCAAAGTTTCTAAAGATAGGGGAACCTTTTGATTTTGACATAAATGTAAATGTTAAAAATCAATCAAATATTGAAAATGGTCTAAAAGGGAAAATTGATTATTTTGTTTCTGACCGAAATAATAAAATCGTCGTAGAAGGATCTTCTTTGATAAATAGTTCCGTTACTAACCAAACCAATAAAGAAGCCCCATTTCAAACTCAAATATCTGAATCTGAAACTGCTGCCATTTCCTTGAATGCAAGTCAGACACAGTCACTCATCCCTGGTCCAGCAAAAATAAAACTTATTATTACCTCTGAAGAGTCACCAAAACCACTCATCCAGGAAAAAACATTGATTGCTAGACCTTGAATGCGGTTGAATAAAACTTTATAGAGGAATTTGCCTTGATGACCATCCTCTTATATCTAATAAAAAAAGTTTCTATATTGATTTTAGTCTTAATTATCACACTTTTAATTACAATATTTCTTTTGGGTTCGACTATTGACAAAATAATGGTAGATAATATTCGATTACAGGTTACTAGTTCTCTATCCGACTCGATATCTGAGAATCAAAGACTAAACCAATTACAAGATCCACACGAAAGGCAGTTAATCATCGAAAAACAAATTAGTATCCAAACAAAAAGCTTAGGACTAGATGAGCCCTGGTTCTCTCCAAAAAAAATAAGCAATAGTCTCATTCAAATTGCTACTTTGAACCTGGGTAATTCTAGATTTTTTACTACCAATGAAGGTTCAAGCAGTGTAAATGAGCTAATACTTGAAAAACTGCCAAATACAATATTGTTGTTTACGACCTCGTCAATAACAGTAATAGTCATTGGGATAATACTAGGTTCTTATCTAGCAAAGCGTGAAGGAAAATTTTCAGATAAACTGGTAGCTGGGCTAGCCTCTGCTAGTTTAAGTGTACCTCCATGGTGGTTTTCAATGATAATGATAGTATTATTTTCATATTTGCTGCAAATATTTCCTGCAAGATCTACACCTCTAATTCCTCCCGGCACTCCGGGTTACTTTGTCGATTTATTATACCATATGACCCTGCCTTTTATTACAATGGTCCTCATAGGTTTTGCCTCATCCGTTTATTATACTAAATATATTGTTTTGCGGGTAATTGAAGAAGATTATATAAAAACCTTAGGGATTATTGGTTTACCCTCTAGGAAAATTTTGCTAAAGCATGCATTGAAAAATGCTGGGCCTCAATTGATGACAATGCTGGGAATAGGGCTTACGGCAACTTTAGGAGGGTCTATACTGATAGAAGAAATATTTGATTGGCCCGGGATGGGAAATCTGTTTTATAATGCGATCATTCAGAATGATTCTCCATTAATTATAGGCCTTGTATATTTCTTTACGCTACTATACTTGTTAACAAGACTGATACTCGATCTTTCACTGTCATTTTTAGATCCAAGAATTAGAACAGGAGAAGAATGATCTTATGGATGTGATTTACTCAAATTGATAAATAAAATCAAAAACTGTGTAGAGAACTATAAAGGCGGTATCTTTGGCTTTGCCTTGCTCTTATTTTTGATTGGAATTACTATCTACACCATTATATATATACCAGCTAAGGAACGATTAGAATGGAATAATCCTTTTTTTTGGATTAACTATCCAAAAAATGCCGCTCCTGATTGGGTCAATTATTTTTTGATCCCCTTTCAACAGCAATTACCAGAACATAAAATATATTTTAAAAATGACGCAGTAATCTCATCATTTTCACAAACCGATTTCAAAGAGGTTAACCATACTTTTTCTTACGATTTTGCCTATGGGCAATTTCCATCTGGCTTTAGCGTCCCCTATACGTTAGAATTTGGTGAAATTCCTCCAGCGGTAGAAATTTCTGTTAAAAGGCCAGATGGATTGGAATTTGTTATATATTACAATTCTTTAGATTCTTTACCTAGTGTTAGAGACGATGTTCAAGGTAAATTAACAAATGCCAGTAACCAAAAACATGAGGTGTCTCAAAGAGTTTTTTCCTCATCTAAAGAAGTAACTGATTCTTTGATGGAATATGGAGATTTGTTTAATTTTTCCCTCAGTGATTTGCCTGCGGAAAAAATAGTATTTTCTGAAACTGATTCAAATATACCGTTAAAAGGGTCATACCAGTTCATATTTACTACTTATGCCTTTGATAGTGACACCATTTTAAAAGAAATTAATCTAATCATAGAAGGCAAAGTGTTTGGATTATTAGGAACGGATGAATTTAGAAGAGACATAACTTTTGGAATTATGATTGGGACCCCGGTAGCACTTTTAATTGGAATTGCAGTCGCTTCAACTGCAACTACAATTGGTCTTTTCTACGGATTGATAGCCGGGTATAAAGGAGGGAAAACAGGAACACTCATGGTAATAATGATTGATATTTTTCTTTCCATCCCAACAATGGTATTATTTATAATATTATCTCTTAATTTTGGAAATAGTTTGTTATTTTTGATTGGACTTTTTGTATTATTTGGCTGGCCAGGATTAGCTTTGATAAATCGAACATTCAGTGTTCAAATTAAGAATTATCCTTACGTTGAAGCTTCTAAATTGATGGGTGAATCTGACTTCAAAGTGGTGTTAAGACATATTATACCTCAGTTGATCCCATTTACGCTTGCTAATTTTGCACTGGCCGTGCCAGCAGCGATATTGGCTGAAGCGGCTTTGAGTTTTTTGGGTTTTGGAGATCCATCATTCCCCACATGGGGTCAAATGTTGCAAGATGCTCACTTCTCTTCCGCTGAAATTTTGGGATATTGGTGGTGGATATTGGCTCCGGGAATTATGATTTCCATCACTAGCATGGCTTTTATTCTAATAGGAAGATCATTGGAGCATAGAGCAAAGTTAAGCAAAAAACAATAACTTTTATCTTAAAGCCTCCTTTCAAATGGCACTTCCCTCCCTTGGCTATCGTACGCATGTATATCCTCCTCTTCATAGGGATGACATATAATGATAGAGATTAAGCCGTAGAAATGATTCAGATCCTCTAATGAGGGTTGGCTTGAACCACTAGGATGAGAATGAGCCGTACCTAGATAATTTAAATCAAATGGCAATTCGTTTATTGGGAATCCGGAATAGTAGGGCCCATGTACAGAGAAAGGCGGGATAACTAAGTTATTTATAAATATCTCTGTTTTTTTTCTTTCGCCTCCTAAAATTAATATACCCTCAAATGGATGATGCATTTTAGCGTAAGAAATTAACCCATTAATAACATTCTGGGTGATCGCTAAAGTTTTCTTTTTATGTTTATGTTGGTCTGGATCTTTATCTTTTTTACCACCAAGAAATCCAAAATCCATAATAGATTTTATAACTTACTAGCATAAAAATAATATTTTGATCTATTT